>JABDNZ010000367.1 GCA_013043565.1 Gemmatimonadota bacterium
GATCTGAATGGCGGCGAGAAAGTGGGCCTCGAAGAGGACATAAACCCCGGCCAACGAGGCCAGGGTCGCCACCATGAAGAGAAGGCTCGCAACCGGGTTCTTTCTCGTCACCGTGGCCAGGGCACTCCCGATGGTCACCCCGCTGAAGACGTAGAACAGGAATTCCCGGCTGAACAGGAAGTCGAAGATAGTGTCCATTGAGTCTCCCGCCTCATTCCGAATCGGGATCGGACGGATCCCAGAGGAGTGACGTGGGGTGATCCTGCTCCATGAGCCGGTCCAGGTCGTATACGAACCGGTCCCGGGTGTATTCAGCGTTCTCGAAGTGGACCCCGACGTGGATGGCTTCCACCGGGCACACCTCCTGACACATCCCGCAGAAGATGCACCGGAACTCGTCGATCTCGTAAACGATGGGGTAGCGGTTCCCTTGGTCGTCCTCGCCGCCCACGAGGCGAATACAGTTCGCAGGGCAGACGGTGGGGCAGAGGCCGCACGCAACACACTTGGGCCGCCCGTCGGCATGAACCTCCATCCGATGCGTCCCCCGCCATCGAGGGGACAGCTCCGGCCTCTCCTCCGGGTACTGGAGGGTGACCTTGTTGGGGTTCACCATATGCTTGAAGGTCAGGGCCATCCCCTTCAGGGTGGCTCGTAGATACGACGTCCGTTCTGCCTCCGGGCGTCGAACGACCTTTACGGTTGGTGGCATTTCAATCTCGTCTTTCTCGAATTCAATCTCCGGCTCAATCGCCGTGAGGGGCCGAAAGAGCCTTTCTCTCCGCCGTAAACCGCCTGTGGGCTTCGGAAGCCGCCCCTGAAAGGGTGCGACCCCGATCCAGCACCAGCAGGAAGAGACCCGTGCAAATCGCGCTGACCACCGTGAGGGCCAGGCCGAAGGTGAAGCCGTAACTCACATCGAGCTGATCCAGCGCCAGGATCGTTCCCGCCACGATCATCACGTAGGCGAGGGACACGGGAAGCATGACCTTCCACCCCAGCTGCATGATCTGGTCATATCGGAACCTGGGCACCGTCCAGCGGACCCAGATGTAGAACAGCACGAAGAAGTAGGTCTTTGCTGCGAAAGCTCCGAAGGTGAGGAACGTCTTCCACCAAGCCAGTTCTGCCGCGATAGGAGCTCCAGCCTCGGTGAAGCCCCTGATCCATTGGTCCTGATAGAGGAAAGCATCGTCCCCGGTCCAGAAGGGGATGTCCCAGCCGCCGAAGAACAGCGTGGCCATGAGGGCCGAAGAAGTGATCATGTGGGAGTACTCCCCCATGGGATACATGGCGTACTTCATCCCCGAGTACTCTGTGTGGAATCCACCGACCAGCTCCGACTCCGCCTCCGGCATGTCGAAGGGCATCCGGCTGGTCTCGGCGAAAGCCGAGATCACAAACAGGATGAACGCCAGCGATATGGGCAGGACGAACCAGAAGTTCAGCTGTTGCTGCTGCCACACCATCTCGGTGAGGGTCACGTTCCCAGCGAGAAGAAGGACCACCACCACCGCTAGTCCCAGGGCCACTTCATAGCTCACCATCTGGGCCGAGGCCCGGAGCCCACCCAGAAAGGAGAACTTGTTGTTGGAAGCCCAACCACCCATCACCACCCCGTACACACCCAAAGAGCTCAGAGCCAGAATGTACAGGATGCCAATAGGGACATCCGCCACGATCATCTGTACTACATAGTCCCCGATGGGAAGGGGCGCCGCGAAAGGCACGACGGCGAAGGTCACCAACGCTGGCGCAAGAGAGATGACCGGGGCCAACCAGAAGTAGGGTTGGGCCGCCGCCGCCGGCATGGTTTCCTCTTTCAGGAAGTTCTTGAGACCGTCCGCCGCGGGCTGGAGGATGCCGAAGGGGCCCACCCGGTTGGGGCCGTAACGATCCTGGATGAACCCGGCCACCCTTCGTTCAACGAGTGTGGTCAGAGCCACAATCAGCATCACACCGCCGAAAACCGCCAGGACGATGATGGACTTCTCAATGAGGAACAGTGTCTGATCGTTCATGGGCTCGTTGCCTCAGTCCCCCGAAACGCCGGCGGGCCTTCCGGCCACGGCGCCTCGGGTTCCCAAATCCCGATATGTGATCCCACCGAATTCGGATACTCGTTCGGCCACCTGAGCAAAGGCCTCATCCGCGCTGGCGGGAGCCTCCCTTCCGGTCAGCTCGGCCAAAAGGGCTCCAAGGATGAGCCACCCAGGCCGTGCGGAAGCGGGAGGCCGGACCCCCGGCCAGAACCGCTGGACCCGCCCTTGGACGTTGGTGAAGCTCCCTTCCTGCTCCGCGAAGGTCGTGACGGGGAGGACAAAATGGGCATTGCTCGTTGCCGGGGAGGAGTAGCTCCCGATGTAGACGAAGAGCTCGGCCTTCGACCCAAAGTCCTCTCCGTAGTCTTCGAGGGGATCGCCCACCACGATCAGCACCCCGGTGTCACCGGCCAACTCGTCCAGTCCGCCCTTAGCGGCATCGTCCCCGACCCTCTTGAAGCCGAAGATCTCGGCACCGTTGACATTGGGCGCCAGGTCTTCACGGCGGGCGAGGAGCGGGAAGCCCGGAAGCAGATCCTCACCTTCGGTCCGGGGGGACCGGTACACGACCTCCCCGCCACCCAACTCGGTCAGAAGCCCACTCAACAGGCCCATTTCTTCGTTGGGTGAGTGGGCCCAAGCGACGACTTTACGCTGTCCTTTGGCATCCTTCAGTGCCGGGAGCAAATCGCCTAGAGCGTCGGCCCAACCCGCCTCCTTGCCTCGAACCGTTGGCTCTTCGGTGCGATCAGCCCGGTTCATCCACTCGTAGTTGTGACGGCCGAAGTCGCACATCCACCAGCCGTTGACCTCCAGATTCTCCCTAGGCTTCAACCGCTGAACCAGATCGTCCCGGACCTGGAGCGTGATGTTGCATCCCTGGCTGCATGAGGGGCAGATCGAAGGAGTGCGATCCAGATCCCATGCCCTGGCCTTGTGGAGGAAGTCTTTGGATACCAAGGCCCCCACCGGACAGATATCGACAATGTTCCCGGCGTAGGGAGAACCCTCCAGGCCCTCCTCGAAGAAGGTATCGATGATCGCCCGGCTCCCCCGCTCGACCACACAGAGCCGCTCGTCCTCAGCCACTTCCCTCATAAACCGCACGCAGCGTGTGCACATTACGCACCGGTCGGCGTTGAAGAGGACATCGCCACCGAAGTCGTCCCGGCCGAGGACCCGCTTGGGCTCCCGTCCCCTGCCGTGTTCGCGACCCTCCTCGAACACGTAGTCCTGAAGGAAGCACTCACCGGACTGGTCGCAGATAGGACAGTCCAGGGGGTGGTTCACCAGGTAGAACTCGAGCACTCCGGTCCGCTGCGTCCGGGCGAGCTCACTATCGGTGTGCACGACCAAACCGTCACCCACCGCCGTCTTGCAGGCCGGCGCCATGCGAGGCCATCCCTCAACCTCCACCAGGCACAGACGACACATGGCGGGCGAAGACAGTCCCGGGTGGTAGCAGTAGTGAGGAATGTTGATTCCGACCGATTCAGCCGCATGCAGGATCGTGGTGCCCGTCGGAACCGTCAGTTCCTGCCCGTCGAGGGTAAAGGTGACCGTATTCGGAGTCTGCTGATCGCTCATGATGCCGTCCCCACCTTCTCCCCGGTCCTGATCCGGGCCAGGTATTCCTCCCTGTATTTGTTGATGGACGACTGCACCGGAGCCGCCACGGAGTCCGAAAGGACACAGATCGTGGTCCCCTCCATCTGGCTCGTCACCTCCATCAGCGTGTCCAGGTCCTCCTCGGTGCCCCGCCCGTCCTCGATTCTCTTGAGAATCTTCCCGGTCCAGGAGCTTCCTTCCCGGCAGGGGGTGCATTGGCCGCAGGACTCGTGGGTGTAGAAGTCCACCATCCGTCGGACCGCCTGGACGATGTCTGTGGAGTCATCCATGACGATCACCGAAGCGCACCCCAGCTGAGAGCCGGCTTCGATAACCCCCTCGAACGACATCATGCAGTCTTGGCACTCCTCGGCGTTCAGGATAGGAACGGAGCTTCCTCCCGGGATCACGCCTTTCAGGGTACGGCCATCCCTCATGCCCCCGCAGACGTCCTCGATAAGCTCCATGAGGGGGAAACCCAGGGGCAGCTCGTAGTTGCCGGGGCGTTTCACGTGACCGCTGACACAAAAAAGCTTTGTGCCCGGGCTCTCCTCCGTCCCGTTGGCCCGGTAGGCGTCGGCCCCTTCCTGGATGATGAACGGCACCGACGAGAGCGTCTCAACGTTGTTCACGGTGGAGGGCATCATCATATAACCCGCCTGGGCCGGGAACGGCGGTTTCACCCTCGGTGTCCCCCTCTTCCCTTCCAGGGAATTCATGAGGGCCGTTTCTTCCCCGCAGATGTAGGCGCCGCCGCCGCAGTGGACGGTAATGTCCACGTTCACCCCTGAACCGAGGATATCCTTGCCCAGATACCCGGTTTCGTAGGCTTCCTCCACCGCTCGGGCGAGAACCTGCGTGGTCTCGAAAAACTCACCCCGGCAGTAGATGTAGCATTCTTCCGCCTGGATGGCGTAGGCCGAAATGATCATCCCCTCGATGAGCTGATGGGGTGTCCATCTCAGGAGCTCTCGATCCTTGAAGGTGCCGGGCTCCGACTCATCAGCGTTGCAGAGGAGGTAATGAGGTCGGGTTTTTTCCTTCGGCATGAAGCTCCACTTCACGCCGGCCGGGAACCCGGCCCCCCCGCGGCCGCGAAGGCCGGAAGCTTTCACCTCGTTGATGATCGCGTCCCGCCCCATCTCGAAGGCTTTGGACAGGGACTGATACCCACCCCTCGCCTTCCACCCCTCGACGGTTCGGGCTTCCGGCACTCCAAAATGTTTGGAGAGGATCCGGACTTCTTTTTCATGCGTGTATGGGTATGCCATCTATTCACCCTGGGCCTTGAGGCGCTCCAGAATATCCGGAACATCCTTGGGCATCACGTTCTCGTAGTAACGAGAGTTGATCTGAACCGTGGTCGGGAATCCGCATCCGGCCAGACACTCGGCCTCGATGACCGTGAAGTTCCCGTCTTCCGAGGTTTCCCCCAACTCGGTCTCGGTGTTGTTCAAAAAGGTCTGAAGAACTTCGTCCCCGCCGCAGATCCCGCAGCTGATGTTCGTGCAGACCTGAATCAAAAAGCGTCCAACAGGACGCTTGTTGTACATGGTATAAAAGGTGGCCACGCCCCGAACGTAGGCCGGGGAGAGATCGAGAAGCCCGGCAACCTGGTCCATGGTCTCTGGCGACAGGTGGCCCCGAAGCTCCTGCGCCATCCCTAACGCCGGGAGAAGAGCCGATCGGGCATCGGGATACCGCGTCCGGATCTTCTCAAAACGTTCTTTGAACGGCCCATCGAAGATCGGTGCTTCCGGATCCTTCTCTGCGAGCATGTAGGGGTACGTCGCGGCTGCCGACGGGTGGCCCCCCTCCGGCGACCGCTTGCCTACGTACTCGTCTCCCCTGACCTGGGCCTCCGTGAGATCGAACTCACCCGTGTTTCCTGCCCAGCCGGGGTTTCTGAAGGGGATCTTCCGCGCTTCACTCATCGGTCAATCTCCCCGAGGACGATGTCGATGCTTGCGTTGACAGTGATCAGGTCTGCGATCAGATGGCCTTCCAGGAGCTTCGGCAGGGCGGCCAGATTCACGAAGGACGGAGGCCGGACTCTCCACCGTACCGGCTTCGAACCACCGTCACTCACGACGTACATTCCCAACTCGCCTTTCGACGCTTCAATCGGGAAATAAGACTCGCCCACGGGCCCTTTGATGCCATCGGTAATGAGCTTGAAGTGGTGGATCATGGACTCCATGTCGTTCATGGCATCCGTTTTTGACGGGAGAGTCAGCCTCGGGTCCTCGACATTCATGGGCCCTCTTACCTTCTCCAGCCGGTCCAATGCCTGATGAAGGATCAAGAGGCTCTGACGCATCTCTTCCATCCGGCAAAGGTATCGGTCGTAGCAGTCCCCATGCTCGCCCACCGGGATTTCGAAGTCGTAGGTCTCGTAGTCGTAGTAAGGCTGGTCTTTTCTTACGTCGTAGGGGACCCCGCTGCCCCGGAGGTTGGCTCCGGTCAGACCATAGTTGAGCGCTTCCTCTCCGGAGATGACTCCAATCCCATGGGTCCGGCCCAGGAGGAGCCCGTTCTCGTTCAGGAGGGTCTCACACTCGTCCAGGGTTCGAGGGAGTCCGTTACAGAAGTCCCTCACACCCTGGGCCCAGCCCACGGGCATGTCGGCCATCATCCCGCCGACCCGGGTTGCGGAGGTCGTAATCCGGGCACCGGTGTACTGGTCGTGCAGAGTGTAGATCTTCTCCCGTTCCTCGAACGTGTAGAGGAAGGGGGTGAAGGCTCCTACATCCATGGCGAAGGTACCGAGCCAGAGGAGGTGACCGAAGATCCGATCGAGCTCCATCATGACGACCCGGGTCAACTTGCACTTCTGGGTGACCTCGATCCCCATCATCGCCTCCACGCTCATCATGTGAGCGCAGTTGTAGATGAGGGGCGCCAGATAGTCCATCCGGTCGGTGAGGGTGACGATCTGATTGTACGTCCGATACTCGGCAAGCTTCTCGAAGGAAGAGTGCAGATACCCGATGTGGGGCGTGCACTTCACCACCGTCTCCCCGTCCAACTCGCACACCAGCCTGAGGACCCCATGCGTAGCGGGGTGCTGAGGCCCGATGTTGACGAGCATGTTGTCGGACTCGATGTCCGGCTCGGGAAGGTCGATGGGGGCGAGGGGACCCATGGTGGGTCTGCCGTCCACTCCCATCTCCGGGTTTCGGCCGAGAGTGAACTCGACGGTTTTCTGGGCCATATATCTAGTTTCCCGTTTCGTGCTCGAGCGTAGTCCGGCGAGACTCCCTACTCGCCATCACCCTCTGCCGGCGGAAGAGCCTGTTGACCCTCCGTTGGCGGGAGGGATGCCATTTCCTCCACCGATGGCAGAGCCTGCGATTCCCCTCCCCGTTCCAGCTCGCTTTCGAAGTAGTAGTGTTCCAGGTCTTGGCTCAAAGCTCTCCGAGTCTGTTCCGCGCGGCTGAAACGGCCTCGAAGGGGGAAGTCCTTTCTCAGTGGATGCCCTTCAGCATAGTCCGGCGGCATCAGGATACGCCGCAGATCGGGATGGTTCTTGAAGTTGATCCCGAAGAGATCGTAGACCTCCCGCTCCAACCAGTTGGCCGCCATCCAGAGGCTGCAAACCGATTCGATCTCCAAAGCGTCCAGGGGCAATTCACATTTCACCCGAAGAGCTTGCTTGTGGAAGAAGGAGAAGAGTTGGTAGACGACCTGAAGCGGACGACCGCCTCCGTAGTCGACGGCAGTCACGTCACGGAGAAGGTCGTATTGTTGTTCCGTATCGTCCCGAAGCCAGGTCAGGATCTCGAGATTCCGCTCGGGCGGAATGAACACGAGGTGCTGGTCGTTCGCCACGACCTCGTGGCGAAGGACGGCCTCCCCGAATCGATCTCTCAGCGCCGACACGGATGGGTGGACCTTTGAGGGAGGTCCGACACTCACAGGGTCCGCCACCGCCTCCGAAGAGGGCTTCGGTCCCGCGACCACCGCATCGAAGCTGGATTTTTCGTCAGCCATGAAGCTGCCCTTTCTTCCCTTTTGGCCCTATGGAATCCGGTCGTCCGGGCGGCTGATGGCATCCGTCTCCACCGAACCACTCACGCGGTTTTGTTTCGTCGAGTTCCCGAAGGGTCCAGAGAGATCGGTGATCTCATCTTTGTCGGCCCTGGGCTTGGCGACGGCGGCAGGATCTTCGGCCCGGAGGATGGCGTGTTGAGCAAGGCTCTCCTGCTTGATCTTCTCCTGGATCATCATGAGTCCGTAGATGAGGGCCTCGGGCCGGGGCGGACATCCAGGGATGTAGACATCCACCGGAACAACGGTGTCGATCCCCTGAACCATGGAGTACACGTCGAAAACGCCACCCGAAGAGGCACAAGCGCCCATGGACACGCACCACTTGGGCTGGGGCATCTGGTCCCAAATCCGGCGCAAAACCGGCGCAAACTTGTAGGTCACCCGCCCCGCGCAAATCAAAACGTCGGCCTGCCGAGGGCTGAAGGACATTCTCTCCATGCCGAAGCGGGCAAGGTCGAAGTCGCTGGCGTAGGATGCCATCATCTCGATCCCGCAGCAGGCGGTACCGAGGGGCATGGGCCACAGTGAGTTTCGACGGGCCCAATTCACCAGGAAGTCGATTTTTGACGTCAGGAACGTAGGGGTGCCCTCCCCCAGGAGGCCGGGAGACTCCCCGACCACGTGAGGAGGAGCCTTGTCATTCAATCCCACTCAAGGCCTCCTTTTTTCCACTCATATAGAAGTCCGACCGCCAGGACGACGACAAAAAGAGTCACCGCCAAGAAGGCGCTCCAGCCAAGCTCCTTGACCTCCACAGCCCAAGGAATCAGGAACACCGTTTCCAGGTCGAACACGATGAAGCTGATGGCGACCACGTAGAACTTCACGGAGAAGCGAGCCCTGGTGTCGCCAAGGGGGATCATCCCCGACTCGTAGGGCATCTCCTTCTGAGGAGTGGGCCTTCGAGCGCTGAGGATGGTGGAGATGGCCACGAACCCGAGGGCCGCCACGATCGAGGCCGCGAAGAGGATTAGAAGAGGAACGTAGGATTCCGCCATGGGAATGCCCTAAACGTGTGTGAAATCGGTCACTTTTCGAACGCCCGAATGTAGACGAGGCCTAGGAGAAGGTCAAGCAACAGCTTAGGCCCGGTCGGGGGTGGAAAAGGTGCATTTTCCATGCCGTTTGCCTGGTGGCGTTCCCACCCCGTATCTTGGCCCCCGCCCCGCTCCGAAACGGACCTTCTGACCCGTCCGGAAGCGACCTTGTGACCCCCCTACATCGACCCGGGTTTTATGAGCATCAAGAGCGACCGCTGGATCCGCCGCATGGCCGAGGAACATGGGATGATCGAACCCTTCCATCCCACCCAGGTGAAAAACGGGAATATCTCCTACGGCCTTTCTTCTTATGGCTATGACATCCGCGTGGCCCCGGAGTTCAAAGTCTTCACCAACGTGCACAGCGTGGTGGTGGACCCGAAGAGCTTCGACGATCGGTCGTTCGTCGACGTCCATTCCAACGAGTGCATCATCCCTCCCAACTCCTTCGCCCTGGCCCGGACGGAGGAGTACTTCCGGATCCCGCGGGACACGCTGGTGGTGTGTCTGGGGAAGAGCACCTACGCCCGCTGCGGGATCATCGTGAACGTGACGCCGCTGGAGCCGACCTGGTGCGGCTACCTGACGCTGGAGATCTCCAACACGACGCCCCTCCCGGCGAAGATCTACGGGGGTGAGGGGATCGCTCAGCTGTTGTTCTTCCAGGGAGATGAGGAACCGGAGGTGGCCTACGCCGATCGGAAGGGCAAGTACATGAACCAGCAGGGGGTGACGCTGCCGAAGCTGTAGGAGGAATTCGCGGCGGGACGGGGCACTGACGGCTCCCCTCCGCTCTACCAGAGGCAGGGAACCCCGTAGAGGCCGAAGGCCGGTGGTCGAGGTGGAGGTGGTCCGGGGCTAAACTGGCGAGACGGCCTGCTCCTATCCGATGGGCAGGAAGCAGATCTTCCCGTCCTGATCCAAATCGGCGTCCCGAGAGTCTCGGGTGTCGGGTATGCTCAGGGCCGTGTTGCCGGGTGGGACGAAGATGCAGTCGAGGGGTGAGAAGTTGGCCTGATTCAACCCTCCCAACTGAGCCACTAACAGAGGAATGGAGCCGGCAAGCTGGTTCCCGTGCAGCTGGATGAGCGCGAGCTTCGAGAGGTCCCCGAGCTCCGCTGGGACTGGTCTGGAGAGTTGGTTATTTCTGAGGCCCAGCGACTCCAGGTTCGAAAGATCCCCCAGTTCCTTCGGGATCCCGCCAGACAGTTCGTTTTCCCCGAGACCGAGCCTTTCCAGGTTTGATAATCGCCCCAACTCAGGCGGGACGGGCCCCGACAACTGATTATCCAAGAAAAAGAGTTCCAAAAGGTTCGTCAGATTCCCTAGCTC
>JABDNZ010000371.1 GCA_013043565.1 Gemmatimonadota bacterium
GGCCACGGCCGAGTTGAATATGAATCGGTTCGGAAGGAACTGGATATTCCCATCGAAAACCAGGCCCACCACCTCGGCATCCTTGTTGATGACCGGGCTTCCTGAGTTTCCGCCAATGATGTCGTTGGTGGAGACGAAGTTGATGGGGGTCGAGAGGTCCAGCAAATCTCTTCGCTCCGCCCACCGGGGCGCCAACTCCCAGGGTGCCTCGTTATCGAACTCCGCAGCACGGGCGTAGAGCCCGAACAGCGTCGTCTTATAGGGCGCGTAGGTGCCGTTGTACGGGTAGCGCTTCACGACCCCGTCGGTAATCCGAAGCGTGAAGGTGGCGTCGGGTGGGAGGGAGTGGCCGTAGGCCGCGAAGATGGCTTGGCCGACCAACTCGGCGTTGGCGGAAATCGTGGCGTTCAACGGCGCCATCATCTCGGCCACCTCAGCCGCCATCGGCGCGATGTGGCGAGCGGCAACCACCATCGGATCGGCGGAAGCTTCGATGGCGTCGGCACCCCCCTCCAGGAGGGTCCGACGTGCAGCCGCATCGGCTAGGCGGGTTCCGGAGAGGAGGGCATGGGCCGCCTCTTCAGGGGTCCGGCCGTCCAAGACGGAAGCGAGGAAGGGGTCCCCATCCGGGAGCTCGGCTTGGGCCGCTTTTAGCCGGGACACGAGGTTCAATCCTTCGAGTTCCAGGTCGAATTCCCGATCCGCCGTGAGCTGAGCCCTGAGGCGCCCAACTTGGTTCGATCGGAAGGCCGGCAGCCGCATCGAGTCCGGCAGGGCCATCTGCTCCGGGTACAGGACAAGAGTCCCGGCAAGGCCCAGGAGCTGGGATCCTCCAAACCCGTAGTAGAGATTCCTGGCAGCGAGGGACCCCACCCCAGCCTGGGCCTCCGCAATGGCGGCCCAGGCCCCTCCGTATTGCGCCCTCAACTCCGGATCAGCATCGATCCGGCTTCTGAAATCGTCCTCGAAAACCTTTTTTCGGGCCATCCGATCTTCGTTCAACAGACCACTCAGGTACCCACTGACCGCCTTGTAGGAATTCTCCACGCCGAAAATCTGATTCTGGGTCCTTCTTCGGTCCTCTTCACTGCGAGCCGCTATCTGCCGAAGGACGGCGAGATTCCTCTGATACCCGGCCAGCTGGGCCGGATACTGGACGTCCCTGAGGTACTCCATCTGAGCCAGTGTGAGGAGACGGCCGGTGGACCCCGGGTTTCCAGTAATGAAGACCAACTCATCCTCAGCGGCGCCCGTTTCGCTCCACTGGAGATAGTGATCGGTCTGCCTCGGCTCGCCGTCCACATACACTCGGAACAGTGTCAGGTCCAGGTCATACCGAGGATAGGTGAAGTTGTCCGGGTCCCCACCGAAGAACGCCGCCTGCCCCTCGGGGGCCATGACCAACCGTACGTCGTCGAACCTCTCGAACCGGTAGAGGGAGTACATCCCGCCCTGATACAGAGTGACCACCTGGCAGTTGAGTCCGGTTTCGTCGCGGCACTCGGAGGTGATGGCCTGAATGACCGAATCCCTCTGCTCGACCTGGGCCTGGGCTCCCATTGCGCTCACAGCTCCCCGAACTCGGGACGTGACATCATCAATGGATTGCAGCTGGTCCACGTAAACCCCTGGACACGGTTTCTCGTCCGCCATGCTTTGCGCGACGAATCCGGTTTCGTGGTAGTCGGTGTCCGGCGGCGACACGGCGGTGATGCAACCTCGAGCGCAGTGGTGATTGGTCATCACCAGGCCGTCCTTCGACACGAACGAGGAGGAGCAGCCTGGCAGCCTGACCGATGCCAAGCGCACGTGATCCAGCCAGTCCTGGGTGGGCCGGAAGTTGTAGGTCTGTTCCCAGTAGTCCAAAGGCGGCGCATCGAAGGTCCACATGGTCCCGAACTCTTCGAAAAACCCGGACTGCGTTTGGGCTGAGAGTTGGTGTGTTCCGATGGTAACCAGGCCGACTGAAACGGCGACAAGCACGAGGTACTTCTGCAGAGTCTTCATAGTCGATTCACTGCTTCTAATGGCAAACAGGGTGGGGCTCGCCAGGGCGGCCCACGTGGTTTCTGGTAGTGTAGGGGAATCAGCCCACAACCGCATCTTCGGAAAACATCTCCGCGTTCCCCATCCCGGCCTCAGTGTTTGGCCGTTTCGGCAAAAGGCAGGGAATCAAGGGGAATCCGAACAATGCCCGACCCTCCCGCGACATAGAGGTACTCCCCGTTGTCATCGAGGTCGGTGATGTCCATGTGGTGCGGCAGGTCAACCCGCTCGAAGTGGTCTTCACGAATGGGAGGCCGCCAGACATGGAGGTAACCTCCGACCCCTGGCTCCTCAGGGAAGCCGGCTCCTGCCACAAAGCGACCATCGGGGAGCATGTGGATCTTCACCGTTCCCGCTCGAGCAAGGCCTGTCTCAGGCCAGGACAACCGAGCCATGGGCAGATCATCTCCCTCCTCGGGGGAGCGGCCCCATACTAGGATTCCCGTTGTCGACCGCTGCTCTGAGAATCCCTCTGAGACGACCAGGTCCCCATTCAAAGCAACCGCGAAGCCAAGTCCGACCCAACCTCTTCGCTCCGGAAGACCCCGGACAGTCGACCACCGGCCTGTGGAATCTCTCTCCAGGACGACCCGGTCCCCGATGGCGTTTACCAGCCCCTCCTTGGTGGCAGCGACCCCCCAAAGGGAGCTGTTCTCCGCCTCCGCTGGGACCGACTCCAATGCAAACCCCTTGGCTCTCCAGGCCAGTGCCAGTCCGTCCGCACCAACCCCGATCACAGTCCCGTCGGGAAGCAGAGAGTAATCTCGGACCGGCCCAGGGGTCCCGGGCATGCTTTCCCAGCCACCACAGTTGGGACGAGTTTGAACTTCGTTTGTCCCCCGAAACACCCTATCCTGCATCCGGCAAACGGTCCGAAACACGCGTCCTTCGGAGGTCAGCACTGATATAAGGCTGTCCTGTAGCTCGATCTCCGAGAATGGCCAGGGGCGGTGAGCCGAAGGGAGGGGGGAAGTCGGCAGACCCCATCCGCCTTCCATCCAGAACAGCCCATCCCTGGAAAAATTCGAGAGGCCACCGTGGAAGAACCCGTTGGGCGTTGCGGCGACGAGGACCTCTTTCTCGATAGGCAGGCTGCTCACCAATCTCCATTTTCCCTCGACCCTCCTCCACAGAGCCCCGTCTGTCAGAATCGCATAGAGTGAGCCGTTGAGGATGCCCATTTTTTCCACTTCCCGCCCCCTCAACTCCTCAACAGGGGCGATCTCACCATCGGACACATGCCAAATGCAGGGGTGACCAGCCGGACAGTCTTTATGGTCTGACAGATCCCTTCCATCCACGCATGAATTCCACAAGCCCCAAAGGTAGTAGTCCTGAATCGATGCACCGGCCGTTCCTCCAAACGACCCCCACCTAAACCGTGTGGAAGGACACCGTACAGTATCCATCTGCATTGGGATACCGAGACCCTCCTGGATCCTCAGGGCTGTCCATACGCCACCGAATGTGTCCTGCTGGAATACGAAGGGACGACACACATCATCGCATAGATCACCCAGTACGACCGTGCCACCATCGGGGAGGGCAGCACCCCCTCGGTAGGATGCCGGACCGTTGGAAGTGTCAGGGCGAATGTCCTCTAATTCCCAACTGATCCCATCGTACACGAGGATCGAATCAGGCACGCCATAAGCCCACCCATACCGGCGGGACAGGTCCTGGCCCAAGGCATCTCTGATCTGGCTGGGGACTCCAGTTGGTTCACGTTTCCAACCATCAGGAGTCAGTCTTACCGAGCCAAACCCGTACTTCACAAGAGTACGCCCATCCGACCACCAGCCTTCGGGAGCCACCTCCCTGGGTGGCGTCGGAAGGGAGTCGGTCTTCACAAGACCCGAAGGAGTGATCTGCAGGGGCCAATACGTAGTCTCAATCCCCCGCCCTTCG
>JABDNZ010000006.1 GCA_013043565.1 Gemmatimonadota bacterium
GTCCACTCCTCTCCCATTATGAGGTCCTCCCCCAGGCCAACCTCTTCGCACGGGAGATGGATTACGTGGTCAGGGCCTATACGCGATTGCGTCGATCTCCACCAGCAACCCGTGCATCGGCAGAGCAGCCACCTGGACGGTGGTTCTAGCCGCCTTATTCCCAGCCATCATCCGTTCGTAGACGGCATTCATCTCGGGGAAATCCCTCATGTCGGCGAGGAATACGCCGCACCTGAGAACGTGGTCCAGGCTGGACCCCGCCGCCTCCAAGATTGCAGCGATGTTCTTGAAGACCTGTTCGGTCTGGATTCCCACATCAGGGCCGGCGAGCTCCCCAGTCTCCGGGACCGTTGCGCCCTGGCCGGAGACAAAAACCAGTCGGTCGAAGATCACGCCGGGTGAATAGGGACCGATGGGAGTTGGCAGGTTATCGCTGACAACCGGTTTGTGTCCCGTGATACCGCTCAAAGGTCACCTCCAGCTCAGTTTTGAAGTGAACTAGGGATAGCCTACGAGCAACCCGGCCGAAAGTGGCGGTTGAAGGAAGGCCGCCCTTCGGCCTTCCCCCCACAGGTTACACCGTCACGCACTACTGGAAGGACGAACGTTCTGATTAAAGCGGAAGAAGTTATCGGGATCGTATTTGTCCTTGAGAGCCACCAGCCTCTGGTAGCTATCCCCATAAGCCGATTCGACCCTGGCCCCTTCCTCTTCGGTCATGAAGTTCACGTACACACCTCCAGTAGCAAACGGGGTCGTTGCATCAAAAAGGCCTCGACACCAGGCGACGCACCTCTCATCGTCACCGGCATCATGCCAACGGCCGTGGACGTTCATGATGTATTCCGCATCCCGGTGCCTGTACGCCGTGGCATCGGCCGGGACTCGATTGGTTGCACCACCCATCTGAGCAAAAAAGACCTCACAGCTGTCGCTGGGAAGTGACTCTACAAAGGGCATGGCAGCATCCAACAACTCGTCACTCATTGCCAAGAAGTCATGGGATTTCCAGTAATTTCGCTCTCCGGGAGTGAGGAGCGGATCGAAGGCGGCCTGGAAATCGGTGAACTGGTGGGGGCTGATGACGTCAGCGATGGGATTCCCGAACGCCCGCAGGTCTTTGAAGGCTTCTTCACCCTCGGCCATGTCCCCGGCATAGAGTGCGGCCAAGATGACCACCTCGGTCCCATGGACCTCTTCCGGTAGGAAGGGCAAAGGAGGCGCCTTCCGCATGACGACCCACACTGTGACCTCGTCCGGAGCCTGAGCCGCAAACTCACGGTAGTTCCGGAGAACGGCACCAGCCTCGGAGAACGGATAGACGATCAATCCCGAAAGAACCTCGGGTCCCAGTGGATGGAGCTTGAACTCAAAAGAGGTGACGATACCGAAGTTCCCTCCGCCCCCACGGATGCCCCAGAAGAGGTCCGAGTTCTCGTCCGAACTAACGGTCAGCACCTCACCCTGGGCCGTGACCAATTCGGCCGAGATCAGATTGTCGGCCGTCAGCCCGTGTTTCCTGCTCAACCACCCGAAGCCCCCACCCAACGTGAGCCCGGCGATCCCGGTAGTGGAGTTGATCCCCACCGGGAGGGCCAAACCATACTCCTGAGTGGCGGAGTCGAGTTCCCCCAGGGTCACACCGGGCTCGACCGTGGCTCGTTGGCCGCCGGCATCCACCAAAACCGCCTTCATATTCCTCAGGGAGATCATGAACCCGTCGTCGCAAACCGCGTTCCCGGCGATGTTATGCCCGGCTCCCCCCACCGAGACCAGAAGCCCATGGTCCTTTGCAAAGGTCACCGACCGGGCAACGTCTTGGGTGGTGGCGCACTCTGCGATCAGACCCGGTCTACGATCCACCATGGCATTCCAAAGCGTCCTCGCTTCGTCGTAGCCGGGTGAATCGGGCCCCATCAGGCTCCCGGACAGGGCACCAGCCAGGGCATCAAAATCGGTTTGGCCGACGGAAGCGGTGCCTCCGGTCACGGTCTTTACGGATAATTCCGACATCGGTTCTCCTCTGGGCGGATCGGACCTGGTTCATCACAACAGTTCACCGCTTCCGTGCCCGTGGGCCGGAACATGGGTGACGGCTGCCAGGAGGCAGGTTGTCCGATATGCTGTGGGGGTAGAACCCTTTAACTAAGAAAAAATCTTCTGAAAAGCAAGTTCCTTCTTTTCCGGCTCGACCCAGGGAGGACCAAAACCAGTTGCGATCTGCCGCCTTTTTCGGCTACAGTTCACCCGACCGGCAAGAATCGAAATTTCATCAATGTGTTCGGCGGGGCTCCAATCTCCAGCACCGTCGAGGGAGATGCGGGAAGTATGAGAATGCTCATCGGGTTGTGCTTGCTGTCGTTTCCCCTTGTCGCCTGCGGCGGAGAAGTGGAGGAGGCCAAGCCAGCGGATGCCCCGACACCTCCCACGGAAGCGGCTGAGGTTGAGGCACCCGAGGACCTCCAGATCGTCCAGGTGAGGGTCGAAGGAGACGAATACCTCTTCTCACCGCCCGGCGTCCGAGCCGGCTTCCCGGTGAGGCTGATCTTCGATCCTGCGGGTCTTCCGGGGTGCAGCCGCGACGTGGCGATCCCCGACTTCCAGATCGCCAAGGTGATCTCTCCCGAGGATGCGACCATCGAATTCACCCCAGAGACACAGGGGCCCGTTTCGGTCGCCTGTTCGATGGACATGTACCGGGGTGAGTTGAGGGTCGAGTAGGCTGCCGTAAGGGAAGTCCTTGGGATCGGGCTCCTCACTCGGCCCGCAAAGCCTCCATCGGGTCCACCTGGGAAGCCCGCCTGGCCGGAACATACACCGCCGCGAGAGCCACCAAACCCAGGAGCAGGGCCGTAGCTCCAAACGTGAGCGGATCCGTGGCGGATACCCCGTAGAGAAGGGAAGCCAAGGCACGGCTCAGGCCCCACGCTCCCAGCATTCCCACGACCAGGCCAACACCCGTGAGGGTCATCCCCTGTCGGAGGACGGATCGGAGAACTGTCTCGCCCGGAGCTCCCAAGGCCATTCGCACGCCGATTTCCTGGGTCCGCCGGCTCACGATGTAAGAGATTACGCCGTAGATCCCCACCGTACCCAACAACAACGCGATTGCAGCCGCGATACCAAGAAGCAGGACCGTGAATGATGTGGCGGCCATGGCCTCATCCACGATGGTTTCCACGGTCCGAGGATTGATCATGGGAAGGCGCGGATCCACCGATCTCAGAGCTTCCCGAGCGGTCGGAACCAGGTCGAGCGGGTCACCGTTGGTCTTGATCACCACGTTCATGGAACGCGCCTGGCCTGGATCCGGGTCCTCAGGGTTACCGCTCAAAACCGGGTAGTACACCATGGGCAGCGGCTCCTCGGCCACTCCGTCGAAACGGACGTCCCCTGCCACACCCACGACCTCCCAGGAAGACTCGCCTCCCGGGCCCCGGATCCGCCGGCCCAACGCATCCTCCCCTGGCCAGAATGTCTCTGCCAAGGTGGCTGAGATCACCACTCCCCGAAGCTGGTCACTCTGGTCCTCCCAGGTGAAGCCACGGCCCTGGACGAGAGGGATGCCCATGGCCTCGAAGTAGCCCGGCGTCGCCGCCCGCCTCTCCACGATGGGCCCCAGTTCCCCCTCGGGCATGGGGTTGTCTTCCGGCTCCAAGGGGCCGGCACTCTTGGAATCCGTGAGAGGCAGGCCGCTGACCATCCCAACCCCCTCAACGGCCGGCCTTGCCTCCAGCTCTTCGACCATGCGCCGAGTGAACTCCAAGACCTGATCGGCCTCTGCGTATTCGGCCCCCGGGAGGGCGAAGCTGAACGTCATCAAACCGGCTGTCTGGAATCCGAGATCGACCGTCCGCAGGGCCGTGAAGCTCCTCAACATCAGGCCGGAGCCCACCAACAGCATCAAGGCCAGAGCCACCTGGGCCACAGCCAGGGAGCTCCGCGCTCGGTGCGTCTGGCGCCCCGACGTGGACGATCTTCCCCCGTCCTTCAGGGCGCTCGACACGTCGGCCCGGCCGTATCCAAACACCGGGAAAACACCGAAGAACAGACCGGCGCCAACGGAGATGGCGGCGGTGAAGGCGAGGACGCTCCCGTCGATTCCGATCTCCAGGATCTCCGGAAGGCCTGCCGGCGCCATGGCGAGGAGCCCTTTGATACCAAACGATGCCAGCGCCAGCCCCAACAGCCCGCTCCCGACAGCCAGGGTGATCGACTCCGTGAGGTACTGGCGCATGACGTCGGCCCTACTCGCCCCCAGGGCGGTACGGAGCGCTTGTTCTCGTTGACGCGATTCCGCCCGAACCAGGAAGAGGTTTGCCACGTTGGCACATGCTATGAGAAGGACAAATCCGACGGTCCCCAACAGAACCCAGAGAATGTCCCTCATATCCTCGACATAGAGGTCTTTCAGAGGCTTGATGTCGGCTGCCAAGCCGACCTGCTCCAGGACCTCCGGGCCAAGCTCTTCCGGGTTCGCTTCGGAGAACCTGACCAGGAGATCCTGCATTTCCGCCTGGGCTACTTCGATAGTCTGGCCTTCCGCCAACCGTGCAGCCCCGATCAGCCCCAAACTCCCTATGTCAGGGTCGGCAGGATCGATGACCAAGGGCACCCAGAGGTCCTCACCCGAGACTTGAAACCCCTCCGGCATCACGCCGATGACCCGACGCTGGACTCCATCCATCTCCACCAGGCGACCCAGGACTGTGGGATCAGAGCCGAAGGCTCCGGCCCAGAGAGTGTGGCTGAGGATCGCTACCGGTTCGGCCCCGGGGCGGTCCTCCCCTTCGGCAAAGGATCGACCCATGAACGGTTGGGTCCGCACGACATCGAAGTACCCCTCGGTGACCTGGCTCGCGCTCAGCTGCTGTGGTTCCCCGTCGGTGATGAGGTTCACATTCTCGTCGCTGAAGACGGCGAAGGATTCTATCGCCCGGGCGTGCTCCAGGTAGTGCAGGTAGGTGGCCTGGGAATGGGGGATGACCGGCACATTCACGCCCAGGCCGGGAGCCTCATGATTGTAGCTGAGGATTTTGTCGGCGTCAGGAAAAGGGAGGGGATCGATCAGCACACCATCCACCACGCTGAAGATGGCCGTATTCGCCCCGATCCCGATGGCCAAGGTCACACCGGCCAGGGCCGTGAAGAACGGTCGCCTAAGAAGACCCTTAACTGCCGCCCGAAAATCGCGCCACATCGAATCCATCGTCCACCCTTCCGTTCTCAGATACAAAGCATCGGCGAGAGCCCCCCAGGCGTGGGTCATGGTCCCACCACTCACTGAGAGTTCCGCATCCCACTCTTCGGTCCAGTCCCTGCGAACGATGCCGGGGACGAGGACCGATACCATCCGGACCCAGAGTACTGGGAGTTTCATCAGGCCATCTTCACGTCAGAGGGCGGCAGATCGCCCAACAACTGCCTGACCTCCGAGAGTTTCCGGTCCGCCGCGGGTAGAGCCTCCCATCCCTCATCGGTCAGCTCGTACGTTCGACGCCGGGGCCGCCCCTAGGCATAGGCTTCCGAGGTCTTCTCCCAGCGAGATTTCAGAAGCCCTGCCTTCTCCAGGCGCCGGAGGGCGGGATAAACGGTCCCGCTCGGCAGATCGCACGCTTCCATTACATCGAATCCGTAGCGATGTCCCGCCGCCACGACTTTGAGGACCAGAGCTGTAATCTGGGTCATTCGTACCGAAGCCACATCGATCTCCAGGCAGGATTTCAGTTTTCTACATAGGGTCGTACGAGGTGAGGAAGCGGTGGGTTTCAGCGTGCTATCGCACCCAGTGGCGGAACCGGCTCCAAAACCAAAGAGACAGGGGCATCAGGAGCAGCGGGAGCAGGCTCCAGAACAAGGATTCGGTTCGCCCGAGCCAGATAAAGAGGACCATCAGATACCAAATCGGTACCAAGAACATGGCCACCAGAAACCGGGCTCCAGGAATCAAAGGGACGTCCCGGACGAACACCCTCACCAGACCAACGGCCGCAAGGGTCGGAGGCGCATGGAGAATGATTCCTGGAAGGCTCAAGCAGAAGCCAGCGAGCCGTCGGAGGGCCTTCGTCGTCCTCCCTCCCCCGGAAACCAGAACCCCCGAACCGGCCTCCGCTTCATCCCGACCACCTCCTGCAACGAAATCCCGGTCCGATCTGAATTGGTCCATGAGGTCCGGGAACCGGCCCTTGTTCGGTGCCCACCGCTCCATTGCCGCTCTATACCCGGCTTCGTCTGACGGAGGAATGATCAGAAGGGGCTTCAGCGCTTCGAAGACCGATTGGGTCAGGCCTCGTTCAGCCTCCTTGGGGTTCTCGGCATAGAGGTCCCGGAAGGCGAGGGACGAAACCGGGTGCCCGAACTGGACTAGAAGCCGTCCGCCGATCCCGGTATGGTCCTCGTACTGGAGCCCCACGGGGAGGATGGGAATCTCCTTCTCCCATCCCTGATCCTCCTGGGCGGCGAACACGATACGGGCGATTCCCTTTTGGAGCCGTCTCAGAGTGTAGCGAAGCTCATGGTTCCCCTCCGGGAAGATCAGCAGCCATTCGTCCCGTCGGAGGACTTCGACGAATTGGCGAAAGACTTCGGAGTTCTTCCGCATCTTGCCGAACCCGTCTCGGAACCGATAGACGGGAATCATCCGGATCGTGCTCAGGAAGGCCCTGGCCAAAGCGGTATCGAACAAAGAGCCACGTGATAGGGTGAAGGGAATCCTCGGAGACGAGCTGGCCAGCGTCATGGAGTCCAGAATGGAGTTCTGGTGGTTCCCCGCGATAATCGCCCCTTCGGCCATTGGAATCGGTCCATGGAAAACCCACTGGATCTTTCGGAACCGGAACCAGAGAGCCATCCGGATCCAAGCCCTGAGAACCCAGCGAAGCACCATCAGCCTATCGCCCCCTGAGGAGTCGGGCCTTTGCGTCGGTCCTGGCGTGAGAAAAACCATGCCACGGCTGCACCGGCCATGATGTGCCAAATGCCCCACCAAGCTGCGACAAGAGCCATCTCGCCCTGACCGGAAAAGAAGGTGAAGACCAAGATCAGACCCAGCCCAGAGTTCTGGATCCCGGTTTCTATTGATATGCTCCGGCAATCTTCCACCGACTGTCGCGTGCCCCTGGCCAACAAATATCCGGAGATCAGTGCGCTAGAGTTATGAAGGAACACCAATCCGAACACCATGTGGATATAGAGGACGAACTGCTGGGAATTGGCGTAGAACGCGACGGTGATGAAGGCTAGCAGAATAAGAAACGAAAGATGTCGGATGGGAGCAGCGATTCTTTCTGTGAGTCCGGGGAAGGTCCGAGCAGTGAGAAGCCCCAAAGCCACAGGAAGGGTAAGGATGAGAAGAATCTGGACCAACATATCCAGGAAAGAGATATCGATCCGCTGGATCAGGTCAGCCGTGGGCCCATAGAGATTCCCCCAGAACCGGAACACGAAGGGAGTGGCCACCACCGACGCCAGCGTGGAGATGGCCGTGAGGGAAACAGACAAGGCGACATTTCCCTTCCCGATCAGCGAGAAGTAGTTGGATACATTACCCCCTGGGCAGGCCGCAATCAGGAACATGCCCAGGGCGATCCCCGGGGGAGGGCGCAGGAGCAGGACCAAGAGAAAGGTGACGGCGGGAAGGACGATCCATTGGCTCGTGACACCCGTCAGGATCGATCCCGGGTGCTTCAGAAGAAGCCGGAAATGCTTCGGCGCAATGGACAGGGCCACGCCGAACATGATGAAGGCGATACAGAGGTTCAGGACGCGCAGGCTTGCCGGCGAAAAGTTGAGGGAGATCTCTGCCATGGAGTCCATGGGGGAGTTTACCGACTCCAGCCCGGCGACGGGAGGAGGGCCGGACTGGAATCTTCAGGCCCTGGAGGTCGTCTTGGCTCGGGTGGCCACCTCGTACAACACGGGCATGGCCACCATTCGAATCACGATGGCACCGATGAAGCCACCGATATAGACCATGGCTAGCGGTCGGTGGAGCTCCGACCCTGTACTGACGTGGAACGCCAGCGGAATGGAGCCGACGATCATCACCAGGTTTGTCATGAAGATGGCCCGAAACTTCGTCATGGAGCCTTTCATGACCGCATCTTTCAGTTCGTGGCCCTTTGCCACGAACTCGTTGATCTTCGCGATGAGGATGACGTCGTTCTGGACGCAAACCCCCATGAGTGCAATGAGCCCGATCATGGACGATACATTGATGGATTGGCCGGCAACCAACAGCCCCACGATAGCTCCGAAGAGTGAAAGTGGGACGGTCAGGATGATAAGAGACGCTTGCAGGAGCGACCCGAAGGAAGAAAAGAGAACCACGAAGATCAGGAGCAAGACCACGACCATCAAAACCGAGAGATCCCTCATGGCCCGCTGCTGGGCTTCATACGACCCGCCGAACTCAACGAAATAACCCAGGGGCAGGTCGACTTCTGCCTGGATCCGCCGTTGGGCTTCTGCAACCAGGCTACCAACGTCCCGGTCGACCACGTTGAGGAGAATGATCTTCCTGCGCATGAGGTTTTCCCTCAGGATCTCTTGCGGGCCCTCCCCGTGCCGTATGTCTGCCAACTGAGACAGGGGTATGCGTTCCCCGTTTGGCGCGTCGATCAGAAGGCTCTCCACCCGCTCTTCGCTGCGACGGTACTCCTCATCCAATCGAAGCAGAATTGAGGTGGTCCGATCTACCTCGAAGACGTCGGTGACTTCGATTCCGTTCAGGGCCGTCTCCACCAGATCGGCCACGCTTCCTACCGAGATCCCGAACCTGGCCAGCTCCGCTCGCTGCACGTCGACAACCAGCTGAGGAATACCCGCGGTCTGCTCCACCTGGAGGTCGGCCACTCCGTCGACTTCCTCCATGATGTGGTGAATCTCTTCGATCTTCTGGTTCAGAACGTCCCATTCGGTCCCGAAGAGTTTGATGGAGAGCTCCCCGGCGGTCCCAGTGAGCGTCTCGGCCAGCTTGTTCGCGATGGGCTGTTCGAAGATGTACATCACCCCCGGGAACTTCACCAACTCTGCTCGCATGGCTTCCGTCAGTTCTCCATAGTCTCGATGCCGCTCCTCCTTCGGAACCAGCAGTAAGTTGTAGTGGCTGTGATTCACAGGATGTACGTGTTCGCTCCCCTCGGCCGACCCGGTGGTCCGGGTAACCGACAACACTTCCGGGAAGGACAGAAAGACGTCTTCCAACCGAGCCCCGACTCGTGCGGCTTCCTCCAAAGAGGTCTCCGGAAGAAGCACCGTAGAGGCCAGGATCGACCCCTCGTCCAGCGGCGGAACGAACTCCTTTCCTAGAAGCTGATAAAGACCCGCAGCTCCAACTGTCAGAGCCAAACAGGTAATCACCACCGCTCGTCCTCGATCGAGGCCAAAGCTGAGGGCAGCTTCATACTTCGCGGTAAGGAACTCTACCAGGGAGTTCCCGCGATCCTCGGTTTGTCCCGTTTTCAGGAAGGTCCGGCAAAGGACGGGCTGGAGGGTCAGGTTTAGGATCAGCGCTCCGAACAGGGCCGCAGCCACCGCGATGGCCGTGGGCCTGAACATGGCACCCTCGATTCCCTGGAGACTGAGTAGTGGGAGGAAGACCAGGATAATGATGAGGCTTGTGGCGAAAAGGTACGTGCCTACGTCCTTGGCGGCCTCGTAGGTAATCTCCAGGGTGGAGCCCTCTCCTTTCTTCTCCCGCAGAACGCGGACAATGTTTTCCACCATGATGATGGTACCGCTGGCGACCTTCCCCACGCCGATAGCCAGGCCACCCATGGACATCACCGTGAGATCCACTCGGAACATGGCCATGATGATCAGGGCGATGAGAATGGAAAGGGGAATCGTCAACCCCGCGATCAGAGAAGCTCGGAGGTCCCAGAGGAAGACCACCATCACCAGCATGATGAGGATGGCCCCTTCCACAATGGACCGGTTCACATGGCCAATGGATTTTGCGATGAGGACCGACTGATCGTAGAACTGCTCGATTCGGACTCCGGGCGGCAGGTCGGCGGTGATCTGGGACAGAGACTCCTTCACCCGCTGGATCGCAGCCAGCGTGTTTCCCCCGTACTGCTTTTGGACCGTTACGGCTACGGCGTTTTCACCGTTGTAGCTCGCATCGTCGCGGCGGAACTTCCCACCGACCCGAACCTCGGCCACGTCTCCGACCTTCACCGGAACGTTATTCCTCGAGGTAATCACCGTTCCTGTGATGTCATCGACCCCGGCGATCCTACCAATCCCCTTGATCAACTCCTCCTGGGCGCCTTTGGCCAGGATTCCCCCGGAGAAGTTCCGGTTGCTGTCTTCGATGGCCGCTCTGACGTCGTCGATGGTGATGTCGTAGTGTTTCAGGAGTTCCGGCCGGAGGTAGACCTGAAACTGCTTGACGAACCCACCGAAGTTGATGACGAAGGAAACGCCGGGAACGCCCTGTAGTCGATATCGGATCGTCCAATCGGCTATGGATCTGAGCTCGAGCGGGTCGGTGGACTCACCTACCACGGCAAACTCGAAAACCTCACCCATCCTCGAGGATACCGGGCCCAGATGGGGACCCTCGGTCCCGTCCGGGAGACTTCCCGCTACGATGTCCAACTGGGACGAGACGATCTGCCGGGCCAGATAGATGTCGGTCCCCCACTCGAACTCCACGGTCACGATGGAATCGCCGGTCCCCGACTCGGACCGAACACGTGTCACGTGGGGAGCCCCATTCAGGAGGGCCTCCAAAGGAAAGGAGATGAGACGCTCGACGTCCTCAGCCGCCATGCCCTCGTTCTCAGTGACGATGGTCACCACGGGCGGACTAAGATCAGGATAAATGTCCTTCGGCATCCTGACCGCGGCGAAAACACCCACGATGGAAGCGAGAATGACGAGAAAGACCGTGAGGAGCCGATGTTCCAGTGAATACCTGATGATACGGTTGATCATGACGTGGTCTCCGCCGACGGTCAGTGGATATGCCCGGCTTCCAGCACAGCTTCATAGAGCTTCGACTTGAGCTGGAAATTCCCCCGGGTGACCACCTGGTCACCCAACTCCAGTCCACGCACGATCTCGACGTACCCACCCCCCGACGCCCCCGTCGTCACGAGGCGAGGAAGAAAGTGGTGCCCATCATGGACCACGAAGACGAACGGCAGCCCGTGGTCGTCCAGGACTGCGGCATCAGGCACGGAAACGGCGTGGCCATTCTCGTTCAACTCGATGACCAGGTCCGCGAACATCCCTGGCTTGAGCTTGAGGTCGGTGTTGGCTACCTCGGTCCGGACCGTAATGGTCCTCGTTTCCGGATGCAGAACATCGGCGATGTAACTGATGGTCCCCCTGAACACGTCGTCGGGGAATGCGGGAACGGCCACTTCGACCGCCTGGCCCGTCCTGACTCTGGAAATGTCTCGTTCGTAGATCTCGGCTTCGGCCCAGAGGGTAGTAGGGTTCATGATGGTGAGGATCTCTGTGGTCTCGTCCACCATGGCCCCCAGGACCGCGGTGTTCGTCACGATCTTCCCGGCAATCGGGGCGAAGAGGGTGATGTTCGGGTTGACCTGATGGGTCTCCCTCAGAACCTCCATCTGTTCCTCGGTGAACCCGAGAACGTGGAGCTTCTTTTCTGTCGCATTCAAGTTGGCGGCCGCGACGCGAAGCTGTGTTTCCGCCGCGGAGAGATTCTTCCTGGCCGCGACGCCACTCTCGAAGAGCTGATTCTCCCGCTCGAAGTTCACCTGAGCCAGTTCGTGATCCGCGTTTGCACTGTAGAAGGCCGAGGTGGCCACCCCTACTTCCTCGCTCTGGAGAACCACCAGCGGGTCACCGGGCCGCACCCAATCGCCCACCCTGGCCTCGATGGAGGCAATACGGGCGCTGAAGGGATAGCTGACGATGGCACGCCGGTGTTGGTGAGCCAGGACTCGGCCCATGACGGGGAGCCGTGAGGCGATCGACCGGTGTTCTGCACTGGCCGTCTCGAGTTGGATGGCGCCCATCTCCTCTTCCGACAACTCCAGCTCGGTCTCCGTCCCGACCCACTCGGGGAGGTGATCATCACCGGCGGTCCCAGCATCGGAAGCGGCCACGACCCCAGGGGACCCTTCCGAGCCCATCTCCTCCTGTTCCAGGGCCGGATCGGGTCCGCATGCCCCGAGGCCCAGAGAAAAGAGGATAGCAACCAGGGGCGCCGAATCGATCTTGGTCCGGATCATATCACTGCTCCTGTAGGGTGCGACCGATGGACCTCTCGATGGCCGCTAGGGCTACGTCGTAGTTGAAAAGGGCATCCGCATAGGACGTCCTGGCTTCGTTCAGGGTCCTGCGGGCTTCGATCAGGTCGATGGCGTCGATCTCACCCTGTTCGTAGGCGAATTGGTACATCTGATAGGCCTCCTCGGCCTGGGTCAGGATGTCCTCTTCGAAGAGCCTTATCTGATCGCCGGCGGAGGTGAGATTCACAAAAGCTCCCTCGACTTCCAGCGTAATGGCATTCGCCAGATGAGCAGCTTCCTGCTGGAGGGCCCGGAGATTGGCGTCGGCTTCCGCGATCTCGCCTCTAGCCGGCTGCCAGAAGAAGACGGGAAGGGCCAGGGACAGCGTCACGTCCCAGGTGTCTCCTTCTCCGGGGATCTTGTGTTTGGAAGCACCGACGTCGAAGTCCGGGAGATAAGACAGAAGGCCCTGCTTCCTGACGAACCGTTCACGGTCGATGGCCGAGGTCAATTTCCGGATTTCCGGACGGTCCTGAAGAGCCCACGCCGTGATTTCCTCCAAGTCATAGGAACCCACCAGTACTCTCAGATCCCCCTCAATCGAGAGTGGGGAGGAAGGAACCCGACCGAGGAGGAAGTTCAGGCCTGCTCTCGTGAGGCGTTCCTCGTTTTCGGCTACCCTGACCTCGTTCGATGCCCTGGCCGCTTCCACCCTCGCTCTGATCAACTCCATCCGCGGCACATCCCCGGCTTCGAACTTCAGTTCGGTCATTCGCACAAAATCTCGAGTAAACCCGAGATTCTGACTGGCGTACCCGACCTGCTCTTCAGCCCTCAGCAAAGCGTAGAACCGCTCCACTACCTGGAACGTGATGTCGAGCTTCAAGACCTCCCCGTCCGCCAAAACCTGATTGGCTTCTTCACCAGCCACGCGGCCTTTCAGGTAGGTCTTCCCCGGAAAGGGGATGGTCTGGCTGATCCCCACATACCGTTCCCCGTAATCGGAAAAATCGGTGAGCCCCGGCTGAAGATCGGAGTCGATGTCCAAGGACGGCTGGGGAAGGGCTCTAGCCTGGCGCACCCTCGCTACCGAGGCCTGGTACCAATCCCCAGCAGACCGGATAAGGGGGTTGGCCTCCATGGCCAGGGACACGCAATCTGCCAGGGTGAGGACAGGCTCCTGCCCCTCCACCGGTGAGATCCCCGCAAAAAGCGGCACCATCAAAAAGCCGAAGGGCATGAAGTGGGTTCTAAAAATGCTGATACGATGGCTCATCGAATCTCCTGTCGATTCCCAGGTCTCAGCCTGATGAGCCGCCTGACCCGGAGAGGCAGCCCCCGTCGACCAAAGACCTGGACATGAGCGCTGTCCAGGCGTTTTCGCGCCCGAACAGGGGTCAGGTTCTTTGCTTCTGGAACTTGGAGATCAGGCCGGCGGGGCCCTGGAGTGGGGAAGGGAAAGCTGCGTGCTCCAGCCACCCGAGTCAGGGTCGGAAAGCTCCGGAAGGGAGATTGCCGAAACGACTCGAAGGAGGAGGTCGTTGTCAGGGACTACCCACTGATTGGCCTGCTGCTGGATGCATATAAGGTGGTTGTGGGGGAACCCATGGGTTTCGGCATGATGCTCCGCCTCCATGGCGTGGGTCCCATCCCCGACCATCAGGTCCAGGATCGGAATGGCACAACTCAACACCGGCAGCCCGGTAATGAGGATCAGTGCCAACAAGCCGCGCCAGGTTCGGAGCTCCCGATTCATCGGTAACCGATAGTACCTGAAAAGAGGAACCTCAGGGAATCCACACCCAAACCAGATAAGACAAACCGTTTACCCTGTCAACGATTTGGCGTGGGGCGTTCCTTTCCCCAAAACCGGCCGAAACCCACATTCCCCAGGATGAGTCGCCCCAAGATTTGGAGAACCGACATGCGTGACCTCGTCGACGCCTTCATCGGCCACCGCGTTTCACGAAGAGATTTCATGAGGTCCCTCGGCGCCATCGGGGTCAGCGGCGCCGGGATCCAAGCCACCGTCCGATCTGCCGAAGCGATCACGTCGGGAGCTTCCGGAGTCGGTGCCGAGATGAAAGGAACGGGCGGTGAACTCCTGGTAGAGCAGATGAAGGCCGCCGGGGTCGAGTACATGTTCACCAACCCGGGGTCCTTCGAGGTTGGCCTCTTCGACGCCTTCCTCGACCAACCCATGCAGCTCATCATGGGCCTCCACGAGGGCGTCGTGATCTCCATGGCCGACGGGTACAACAAGGTGACGGGCGACCCGGCCTTCGTGAACGTCCACGTCATAGCCGGGACGGCCCAGTCCGCCGGCCAGATGTACAACGCCAGCCGGGACGGATCCGCCATCGTCGTCACGGCCGGCCTCCTGGATAATGAGCGCGGGGACGACGATATCCTTCTGGGTGCCCGCCCTGGGTTCGACCAGAAGGAGGTGAATCGGCAATTCACCAAAACCTCGTGGGAATGCCACGACGCATCGGGCATCCCGACCATGCTCCGAAGGGCGTTCAAGGTGGCGACCACGGCCCCGGGGGGGCCGGTCTACCTGGCGGTTCCGGATCACGTGCTGGAGGAGAGGAACGTGAGCGGCACCATCTTCCCACGGGAAGGGTTTATCCTCCCGGACGAGATTCCCCCCAACAACGCCGATGTGGACCACGTGGCCCGGCTCTTACTGGAGGCCGACTCCCCCACCCTCCTCCTGGGGGATGAGGTCACCCGGGCTGGCGCTCAGGCAGAGGTCTTCGAGCTGGCCGAGCTCTTGAGTATTCCAGTAGGTGATCAGGGTCTCCCGGCATACCATAACTTCCCTCGCCAGCACCCCCTCTTCGCAGGGGATCATTCCAGCGACGGGAAAGATCTGGTGATGTATGTCGGGGCCAGCGACACTCGATTGGGTTCCGATCCCTCCGATGCCACCGTGGTTTGTGTGGGGCTCGACACCACCGCCATGGGGACGGTTCGCCCCTTCGATCTGGCCATGGTGGCCAACGTGAGAGTCGCCGTTCGGGCCATCCTCGAGTCGGTGAAGTCCCAGGCAACAGATGATCGATTGGCCCGGATCGCCTCGGCCCGAAACCAGCGAGGAAATCGACGCCGGGAGATTCAGAGGAGCCGGTTGGGGATGTCCCCCATCCACCCCGACGAGCTCGGTTGGGCTCTGGAGGAGGAGATGGACAGGGACGCCATCCTGGTTTCGGAGAACCTGAGCGGATCCAACGCCTTCTTCAGCACCGGACACCGAGAGGACGAGAAGATGTGGCTCTCCACCTCGGGCGCAGGCCTGGGGTGGGGTGTCGGTGCGGCGACCGGCGCCAAGCTGGGCCAACCCGACCGTCAGGTGGTGTGCAACATCGGGGACGGATCGGTCATGTACAGCGCCTCGGGTTTCTGGAGCCAGGCCCGATACGGAGTGCCGGTTCTCACCGTAGTCTGCAACAACCTCAACTACCAGACCGTGCGAAACGCCTACGTCCGATATGGAGGCAAGATGCAGGAGACGAACCGGTTCACGGGCATGTACCTGGGAGACCCGGAGATCGACTTCGCAGGACTGGCAAGAAGCCAAGGTGTCGATGGGGTCCTGGTGGAGAGCTCCGCCGACCTTCGGCCTGCGCTCCGAAGGGGCATCGAAGCGACTCGGGCCGGCGAGCCTTTCCTGGTGGACGTCCGGGTGCAACGGACTGGTGGAGGCGCCGACTCCACCTGGCACCAGGAGTTCAAGCTGGCCGACAAACGAGGCCGGGACGTATAGGAGCCCGGAGGGTGTACCGAGTCCCTACACGAGAAGATCGATCATGAGAAAGAACGGGCCTCTACTCGCCCTCTCTTTGGGCCTGGTGACGGTGGGAGGAGCCCTCTCCCTCCTCGTCCAGACGAACTTCGGAAGAGTCCACATCGAAGACGTACGGTTTCCGGGGCCGGACGGGATCATCCAGAACGCCCGACTCTTTGTGCCCGACGGCATCACCGAAGAGAACCCGGCCCCCGGAATCGTCGCCATCCACGGGTACATCAACACGCACGAGACCCAAGCCGGCTTCGCAATCGAGTTCGCTCGCAGAGGATACGTTGTTCTTGCCGTAGATCAAACGGGTCATGGGTACTCCGACCCTCCCAGTGGGGCCAATGGGTTCGGTGGCCCTCCGGCTCTGGAGTTCCTCCGGACGCTCGGTGTTGTGGATCCGGAAAATGTTGGTCTGGAGGGCCATTCCATGGGCGGATGGGCGGTCCAGGCGGCAGCGGCGGCTCAGCCCAACGGATACCGCTCCATCGTGCTTCAGGGCGCCTCGGTGAGTGCTCGTGGAGACACATCGAACGGCTCCGCGCCACTACGGAACACATCGGTGGTCTTTTCCCGTTTCGACGAGTTTTCCCGGTCCATGTGGGGCGTCCCGATCCCGACGGATATCGTAGGTACGGAAAGGTTGAAGGGGTTCTTCGGTACGGAGGAGGATGTGGTGCCGGGCCGGATCTACGGTTCCATAGAAAACGGTGATGCACGCATTCTGCACCAGCCCGCCGTGACCCATCCCGGAGATCATCTCTCCCGGGCGGCCATCGGCCATGCGGTGGACTGGTTCCAACAGACCCTCGACGGGGGCAACGACCTCCCGCCCTCCCATCAGATATGGTACTGGAAGGAGATTGGGACACTTCTGGCCCTGGTAGGCCTGGTGTTTTTGCTCCTGGCGGTCGGGGGGATGCTGCTTGAAACACCCTGGTTTGAAGACCTCAAAGGCGACCCAGGGAGGCCCAAACCAGCCGAGGGAGTCGGTTGGTGGGTTGCGGCAGCCGCCTTCGCCCTTCTTCCGGTCCTGACCCTATTCCCGTTCAAGGACCTGGCGTCCCGAATCGGGCTCAGCTCCTCCACGCTTTTTCCGCAAAGCATCACGAATCAGGTCGTCACCTGGACCACACTGGTGGGGCTCCTCTCCCTGGTCCTCTTCGTGTTCTGGCACGTGACCACGAACCGGAAGCGCGGTGCCACGGTGGCGAGTTACGGCCTCACCCCGGACAATGGGGTGGAGTGGGGGCGTATCGGAAAGTCTTTCCTCCTTGCCCTCATCATCGTTTCAGTCGGGCACCTCGTCGCTCAGGTGAGCGCCATTCTATTCAAGTCCGACTTTCGGTTCTGGGTGTTTGCCGTCCGGCCTCTGGATTCCCTCCATGCACGGATTGCTCTTTCCTACGCCGTCCCGTTTATCGGGTTCTTTCTGATTCTCTCCGCGATCCTACACGGCCAGCTCCGAAGAAGCGGCCTGACCGTGCCTCGGGAGACGGCGGTGAACCTCGGGCTTCTGGTATCGGGGTTCGTCGGGTTGTTGGTGGTCCAATACCTTCCGCTGTTCCTGGGCGGCACCATGACGGTTCCGTCCGAGCCGCTCTGGACCATCATTTCTTTCCAGTTCCTCCCGATCATGACCATCGTGGCGTTGATCACCACTTTCTTTTTCCGACGCACCGGGATGGTCTATGTGGGCGGGTTTGTCTGCGGCCTGCTGGTTACCTGGATAGTCGTCGCTAGCCAGGCGACTCACGTCGCCATGTAGAAGGGGGGGACTTCTCACTTCGCCTCCTACCCGGTAGACTGTATCCGACTTTAAATCCTGCGGGGTTCCGTTCTTTTCACCCCCCTGCGGAACCCACAATCCCAGAGCAATGAGAGAACGACAGCGACAAGCCCCAGCCGGACGTGTGGCCCTGAATGCACTCTTTCTGGCCATGCAGCTGTTCGTCTCCTATTCGGCCCCAGTTACCGCTCAGGCAACGAGTGAGGATGCCGACGGCCCAGCCGGCCTCCTGGTCGCATACCGGGTCCCTCATGATTCCGAGGTCAGGCTGGACGGCTCGCTGAACGATGCGGTTTGGGCCCTCGCCGTCCCCATCTCCGATTTCACCCAACAGGACCCGGTGGAAGGCGCGGAGCCGTCGGAGCGAACAGAAGTTCGGGTCGTCTACGACGAAGGTAACCTGTACATCGGGGCCACGATCTTCGACGACCCCGGGGGCATCCTGGCCTATCAGAAAGCGAGGGACGCGGATCTGGCCACGGACGACCGATTCATGTGGATGCTGGACACCTTCCGGGACAACCGCACCGGGTATGTGTTCGAGATCAACGCAGCCGGGCTGAAGGGTGACGCCCTCCTGGGAGCAGGTCGGGGAGGGAGGGCGTGGGACGGGATCTGGGAGGTCAAGACCGCCCGACTCCCGAACGGGTGGTCTGCCGAAATCAAGATCCCGTTCAAGACCCTGAACTTCGATCCAACCCTGGACACATGGGGCATCAACTTCCAACGGACGATCCGGCGAAGGAACGAGGAACTCCTGTGGAGGGGCCACAGACGAAACCAGGGCCTCACGATGCCGGTCCACGCTGGACGCCTCACCGGGCTCCAGGGCCTGTCCCAGGGGATCGGACTCGAGGCGGTTCCTTCCGTTGTGGCGAGTTGGCGGAACATCCCGTCAAACACCGATCCCAACACCTACCCCAGGGACATCAGCCTGGACCTGGGTTACTCCATCACGCCGAGCCTTCGGGCCGCGGTGAGCATCAACACCGATTTCGCCGAAACCGAAGTCGACCAGCGACGGGTGAACCTCACTCGATTTCCGCTACGGTTCGCGGAGCGTCGAGATTTTTTCCTGGAAGGGTCCGGAGTGTTCTCCTTCGCCGAAAGGAGCGGACCCGCCCCCTACTTCAGTCGACGGATCGGCCTGGAAGGCGGGGAGCAGATCCCTGTTACCTATGGCGCCCGGCTTGGCGGCCAGACCGGTAGATACGAACTGGGGTTCTTCCAGGTGAGGACCGGGTACCAGGAGTTGGCAAACCAGGACAGAACGGTTCCAATCGAGGATTACACGGTAGCTCGCGTGAAGCGGACCATCTTCTCCCAATCATCCATTGGAGCCATCTACACACGCCGTGCCGCAGGCCGTGACAGAGAGGGATTCCGACCCGAAGACCGCCACACCGCCGGGATGGACCTGAACTACCAGACCGCCGAGCTTTTTGGAGACAAAAACCTCCAATTCGAAGCCTTCTTCGTTTGGAACTCGAACCCCGAGCCATCGGTGGACCGTTCCCTCTCAGACCTCACCGCTCGGGGTATTCGGATCAACTTCCCCAACGACGTCTGGCAGGCCCACATCTCCTACCGGGAGTTCGGCCACGATTACTCGCCGGCCGTTGGGTTCGTGACCCGGAACGGGTTCCGCAGGGTTGAGCCGAACCTGACCTGGCGGCCCAGGCCGAGCATCGAGTGGATCAGGCGCTTCGAGTTCTCAGCCCAATACCGCTATCTGGCGGACCTTGTCAGCGGGATCGCCGAGGAGAAGCAGCTCCGCCTCTACCTGTTTGGGATGGAGTTGGAGAGCGGCGACGGGTTCAGGCTTCAGGCCACCCGCCAATACGAGAATCTGGACCGGGACTTCGAGGTCAGCGACGGCATCGAGATTCCAGAAGGTCGTTATACCAACTGGGAGTATTCGCTTCAGGGGAGAACCGCTCCGAGACGGAGGGCCTCCGTTCAGGGGCAGATCATGAATGGGGGGTTTTGGGACGGAGATAGGAGCCAGGTTCAGTTGACGTTCACCGTTCGGCCGATCCCAGGGCTGAGGCTTTCGGGAAGTATCGAGCACAACGACCTGAGGCTCCCCCGGGGAGGCTTTCAAACCGATCTTTACCGATTCGGCGGCGGATGGGACTTCAGCCCCGCCGTCTCCATGATCGGGAACGTTCAGTACGACGACGTCTCGAAGATCGTGGGTCTATTCGCTCGGGCTCGTTGGATCGTTCGGCCCGGAAGCGACCTCTTCCTCGTTTATGCCCACAACTGGCAGAACCTGGGCTCCGGACTCCTGGATCGGGATAGGGACCTTCTCACGCTTTCCAAAGGCATGAGTATGAAGCTCAACTATGCCTACCGGTTCTGAAGCCATGCTTCATATCTACGTCGACGGCGACTCCTGCCCCGTGAAGGACGAGGTCTATAAGGTCGCCAAGCGCTATGGGCTGACCGTGACGGTTGTTGCCGCCTCCTGGTTCCGGGTGCCGAACGAATCCTGGATCCACCTGGAGGTTGTGAAAGAGACGGGTGACCTGGATGCAGCCGACGATTGGATCGTGGAGCGGGTCCAGCCCGGGGATATCGTCGTGTCCGAAGACATCATCCTGGCCTCCAGGTGCCTGGAAAAGGAGGCCAGGGCCCTGAACCCGAGGGGGCGGGTTTTCACGCCGGAATCCATCGGTGAAGCCCTTGCCTCCAGGGAGCTCATGGCCGACCTGAGGGAAGCCGGCGCCATAACGGGGGGACCTGCGCCATTCGCGAAGACCGACCGGTCCCGTTTTCTTCAAAGGCTGGACGAAACCATCAACGCTGTAACCCGTTCAGGAAAGTGAGGTTATGGGCCCTCCTTAACCTCGGGTCACCCCCAAATGTTTCCGGCCCCGGTTACGCATTTTCTTCCCCAACTCGGTAAAATCTTTTCCCTCTCTCCCGGTAATTCCCAGCAATACAAGGGGTTTCTCCCCCTCCCGGCATGGCATGGAACTCGCCTGAACAGTGGGCAGAAGAGCCTTTTTCAGGACAGGAGCCATGAAACGCCAGAATCGAGGTTTCACAGTAATCGAGCTGATGATTGTCGTGGTGCTCGGAACGATCATGACGTCCATGGCCATCAAAGGTTTCGGCATGGTCTCGAATCAAGCCTCGGCCCGTGAAGCAAGGAATGTGTTCCAGGGCATGGTCGCCCGGACTCGGGCCCAGGCAATCGAAAGCGGACTGCCGTCGATTCTGATCGCCGACGCCCAGGGTGACAGCGTCATGATCATCGGAACCAACGGCATCATGGAGAACGTTCGGTTCGGCGAGGAAATGGGCGTGGACATCCAGACCACGGAAAGGCTTACGCGCATCTGTATGAATCCCCGGGGATTCGCCAACACGGACTGCAACTCCTTCACCTCGGCCATCAAGATGTCCTTCGTCCGCGGGCCGAAGAGCAAGTCCATCGAAATTCTTCCTTTGGGGCAAATCCGATGGTGACCAAAGAACATTCTCAGACCATCCCATCGCCCGAGGATCGGTCGGCGATCCCTCCGAAAGGCCAGCAGGGATTCACCATTGTCGAGGTGATCGTCGCAATCATGGTCCTGGCGATCGGACTGCTGGGTTTGGCCGGCACCACGATGCTGGTCATCAAACAGACGACACTGGCCGACATCACTTCCGACCGGGCCGTAGTCCTCCAGAGCACCCTCGAACAGATCAGGGCGACGCCCTATGACAGCGTAGCAGCCGGGAGCGAGACCTCCGGCCTATACCAAGTCGCCTGGAATGTCATTCAAGGGAATCGGTGGAAGAGCGTCGAGGTCGTGACTACCGGACCAGGACTGGCCCGAAGCGGGGGTTACCCGGTGATCAGCCACTCCGTGACCGACACATTCACCTATCGGATCATCAGCCAATGAACGTTCAAGGGCGTCGCGGGTTCACGTTGGTGGAGCTCCTCGTGGTGTTGGTGCTCGGCACATTCATTCTGCTGGCCACCTATCAGACCCTGGCAACCAACACCCGGGTTTACGCTGCGAACAGCGCCCGTACCCTGGGGCAACAGGCCCTTCGGGCGGGGGTCGCGGTACTCTCCGGGGAGCTTAGAGAGATCAGCCCCCGGGAAGGGGACCTCATCGAAATGGGTCCTGATTCCCTGAGGATCAGGGCACAACGGCCGTAC
>JABDNZ010000377.1 GCA_013043565.1 Gemmatimonadota bacterium
CCCCCTCAGGTCGAACCCCGGGCTGATAACCGGATTCATGGCCTGTCTGCTTCTGGTGTCCGTCCAGTCCATTGGTGCCCAAAGGGTGCCCATCAGCTTTGACGACTACCACGGATATGGAGGCACCGTCGACTACATCCAACGGGTGGCTCGTGAGTACTCGTCCATTACCGAGCTCATCGAGATAGGGGAATCCACCATGGGTAGGCCCATGTACGTCCTCGTCATCTCGAGGATGAACAACGGGACCACCATCGACCGCCACGTCGAGCTCCGTAACCCGCGGAGAGAGGGCGTGGACAACGTGACTCCCATGAAATCCTACCATGGGAAGCCGGGCGTCTGGATCGATGGGGGAACCCACGGGAACGAGTACACCGGGACCGAGGTGTCTCTCTACATCATAAACAAGCTGGTTTCAGGTTACGGCACCGATGACGGCATCACCCAACTCATAGACGAGAACGTTTTCTACGTCTGCCCCATCGTGAATCCGGACGGAGTCTACAACTCTGTCGAGCTCGGGATATCCCAACGCCAGAATTCCATGGAGGTAGATGACGACGAGGACGGCCGGATCAATGAGGACGGTCCCGATGATCTGAACGGGGACGGGAAGATCACCAGCTTCCGCTATCCGGACGAGAACGGTCGTTTCGTCATGGACGACGAGGACCCCCGCCACATGCGGCAACTCGGCCGGGAGGAGGAGACCTCCGCCCAGCGGTACTCGGTGGTGAGGGAAGATCGGGACAACGACGGCGACGGCCGGCGGGGAGAGGATTCCGAGAGGGGAATCGACGTGAACCGTAACTTCCCCGAGGGCTGGTTCAACGACGAGCCCGATGGGAAAAGAGGCGGGAGCGGGTACTACGCAGCATCCTCACCCGAAGCCCGGGCCATTCTGGAGTTCTTCACCAACAACACGAATATCCTTCTTGTTCAGTCATTCCATACCTCGGGTGGCTTCACCTACCGGCCATTTGCCCGTTGGCCCGATAGTCGGATCGCTGCCGAGGACCTCTCCGTATTCGACCAGGTCATGGGGCCGAAGTACAAGGAGCTCCACCCGGACGAGGAGAACCAGGACCGGCTCTGGCTGCCGCCCTACCGGGGGGATCGGCCATACGGATACGGCATTTTCATCGACTGGGCCTACGCGCAGTACGGCGCATTCTCCATGACCACCGAGCTCTGGAGTTGGAGCCGGGACACCCGTGGACTTCCAGGCTACAACGGCGAAAACGACCGGAATATCTGGAGCAAGGCCCTCCTGGACTACCAGGAAACCGCCTTCGACGGGGAAATCTTCGTGCCGTGGAGAGACTACGACCATCCGGACCTGGGCAGAGGACAGATCGGAGGCTGGGTAGCCACCTATGTGGGAGGGAACGCGCTGCCGGGCCCATCCCTGGAGCACGTGGCAGAGGTCCATTGGCAGTTCGAGCTCTTCAAGGCGGGCCTCCTACCGAAGCTCGAGATCACCGACGCTTCCGCTGAAACACTGAGCAGCAGCGGTGGCACTCGGATCGTGAAGGTCACGGCAACGGTGGAGAACACGGGTCAACTGGCCACCCACCGGTCGGGAGGGGAGCGGCTCGCCGGAAACCGTCAGGACGCAATCTGGCTCCTGGGGAATCGGGACCGGGTGAGGTATCTCCAGGGCGGAGCCTGGCAGAGCCTGGGCACCATGGATGGAGTCATGCAGATTCCGGCGGCGGAAGGGGCCCCAGGAGCCCCAGCCGGGCAGAGGGCCGCGGCCCCTGCCGGTCAACGCCGTCAGGCCCAACAGATGCCCCCAAACATCCCGCCTCAGTTCCGCCAGCAGTGGCTGGCTCAGTTCGGAGGTGGGGGCGACGAACCCCAAAGCGGGAATACCCGGGAGGTGACCTGGCTCATCTCCATTGAGGGCAACTCGCCTCTGAAGCTGGTGCTCACCTCCCAAAAAGGTGGCACCAAAGTCCGCGAACTGACGGTCCGATAGGGAGGAGGACATCATGCAGACGCAAAAGAGCCTGAGGTTCCTGCCGGCATGCCTCCTCGCTGTCTTCCTTTTGACGGCGGGCTTCGAACCGGCATTCGCACAGTCCAAGCTCCAGGAAAACCCCGGTGCTTATCACGGGGAGCTGGACTTCCCCGTGTCCTGGAAGAGGTACTATTCGTACGACGAGTGGACCCAGATGATGCACGACATCCAGGAACAGTACGACCATCTGGCCGACATCGAGAGCATCGGGAAGAGCCGGATGGGGCGGGATCAGTTCCTGATCACCATTACGGCCGAGTCTACCGGTGCCCACGACACAAAACCGGCCATGTGGGTTGACGGGGCGGTCCATGGGAATGAAGTCAACGGGATCATGTGTTCGTTGTACCTCATGTGGTACTTGTTGACCCAATACGACTACAACCCATTCGTGCACGATCTGGTCAACTCCACGACCTTCTACATCCTGCCAGGGCTGAACGTGGACGCGAACGCGTCGTTCGTTGAGTTTCCAAATACCGCCAACAACCCTCGGGAGCCCTACCGGCCTGAAGACAACGACGGCGACGGCCTCTATGACGAGGACCAGACCGAGGACGTGGACGGAGACGGTCAGCTCTCCAACATGTACAAGGAAGATCCGGAGGGTCCCTTGAAGCTCTCGGACGACGGGCGGGCGTTCGTCCCGATCTCGTCTCCGGAGGAAGCCGTTCGCCGGTTTATTCGGATTGGTTCGGAGGGCTACGACAACGACGGCGACGGAAGGATAAACGAGGACGACATCGGCGGGCCGGACCCGAACCGAAACTATCCGTTCGACTGGCAGCTCCAGGCGGGGTGGCCTTACACGATGTCGGAGTCCGAGACCCGTAACGCCTACGAATTCATGAGGACCCACGACAACATCTTCGCCGCCTTCCACTACCACAACACGGGCCGGATCATCATGTCAGCCGGACCAGGCGGCGTGGAAGGTGGAGCACAGGGGCAGCAAGCCACGGGCCCCTATGGCATGGGCAGGGGCCAGCAGATGACGGCCGAGGAGCGCCTGGCTCAGATGCGGGAGGAGAACAAATACGCCCAATACGTAGAGAGGAACGTATCACCGGAGTACCGGCACGATTTTGATGTGCAGACGGAGATCGTGACCATGGGCGCCCGCATCCTCAAGAATTACCGGACCAGCATCAGTGGTTGGCGGGGTACGGGCCAAGCCCAGGTGAACGACTACGGCATGCTGGGAGCCTACGGCTACCTCATCGAACTGTGGGGATCCCCGGCCTTTGCCGCCGACATCAACGACGACGGACGTGTGTCGCAAGAAGAGACCATGCTCTGGATCGACACCGAACTCCACGGTGAGGGGTGGATCATTCCTCATGCGGTCGATCACCCGGATCTGGGCGAGGTCTGGATCGGCGGCAGCCAGAAGAAGCATACCCAGCGCACCCCGCCAGCCAGGTACATCGAGATGGAGGCTCAGAAGAATGCCGACTTCGTGATGTACGTCGCGAGCCAGTTCCCGGAGGTGGAGATCGAAAGCATCGTAGCGACACCGGAAGCCGGGGATCTCTATTGGATCGACGTAACGCTGAAGAACGATCGAGTCTACCCCACCTCTTCCGACCGAGACAACGAGTTGGGAACAGCGATTCAGGACAAGCTGAACTTCAGCTCCTCAGGAAACGTCACGCTGGTTGAGATACCTGACGGGATGACCCAGATCGACCCAGGGATCGATGCTTCGAGGGCCATGGCCGTGGGGAGCGCGAGCCACGAGTTCCGGCTTCGAGGCCAGTCGGAAATGACTTTCCGTTATCTGGTCCAGAAGTCCGGAGGGGCGGGTTGGGTCGAGATCGAGGTCGACTCGTTCCACGGCGGTACGGCATCCATGAGGCAGGATATCCGGTAAGGGAATCCACTCTCAGCCTCCCCAAAAACCTCGCCCCCCCACTCCGGTGGGGGGGCGGTCTTTTTTCAGGAGCGGAGGAACCACCGGCACCGGTTTTGAGTAGTCAGGATCATGCCCCTTTATTTATCCCGTAGCCACCGCCGGCGCCCCCGGTCACACGGACCGTTCCTGTTGGGCCTCGGAACGGTGCTGGTCTTCCTATCTGGTCAGGGCTCCGTCCAAGGACAAACGCCCGACTCGATGTCGGTTGTGGGGGGCCAGCTCCTGGAATACGAGACCGGAAGACCGCTGGACGGAGCGGCTGTCTCATTGGCATCGGGCCCTGGCCCTACGAGGGGGATCGGGACCAGGGTGACCGACTCGGACGGAAGGTTCCTGTTTCGCACGGTCCCGCCCGGTTCCTACCGCCTGGTCGTCAGGTTTCTGGGTTTCCGGGACCTCCGGGACACCCTGGAAGTGGCGCCGGGGTCCGATCTCGATCTGGCGCTGTCCCTTTCTGTTTCCCCCATCGAATTGGAGCCTTTGGTGGTGGTCTCGGACCGACGCCCACCTCTCGGACCCCTGAGGGATTTCGAGCGGCGAAGGGAGAGGATGAACGGCACCTTCTTGGACCGGGAAGAGATCGAGCGGCGG
>JABDNZ010000383.1 GCA_013043565.1 Gemmatimonadota bacterium
GATCTCGGTCTACCCCGGCGGCGAAAGCTTTATCCTTCAGCTTCTTGGTTACCGACTTGGGTTTGATGTCATCGATGCCGTTGGGACGCATGAGACAAGCAGCGTGGATCAGGCCGCTAATCTCATCGCAAGCGTAAAGCACCCTGTCGAGGTCGGTTGAAGGCTCCACCCCGGTGTACTCCGGCCGATGGGCCAGGACGGCCTGGATCACCTCCTCCGGGTATCCGCCGGCCCTCAGGGCCTCCACGCCGTCCATTGGATGGACGTCGGGGCTCTTTTCCCAGTCCAGATCGTGGAGAAGACCGGCCAGCCCCCACACCTCCTCGTCAGCCCCCATCTTCCTCGCATAGAACCTCACCGCTGCTTCCACGGCATACATATGCTTTCGGAGGCCCTCGTTTTCTACCCACTCGTGAAGCAGTGCAAGGGCGTCATCTCGATCGGGCATTGGCTTTCTTCCATTGTCCTTTCTGCAGGAGTCGGCTGGACGAGTCTATTCGTCCAACCTGGAGACGATCCTTCTATTCCTCTGGTTCAACGGGTCCTTACCCTCTGGGGTGTAGAGGTAGTCCAAGCGGTCGCGATAGAAATCTCTGACCTTCCGCCTCACCAGTTTCAGGGAGCTGTTGAGGAGGTGATTCTCTTCGGTGAAACCAGCACCAAGGATGGCAAAAGCTGCGGGGAGCCACTCCTTCTCGAATAGGCCGTCTCTGGCCCCGCCGTCCCGGAAGGAATCGATCTCGGCCTGAAACAGCTCGATCACCGCTTCCTGACCCTCGTTCGAGTCGCAGTCGAGACCCTGCTGTCCTAGCCAGTCGATCAGGTTTTCACGGTTCGGGACAATCAGTGCGACGGTGTAAGGGTCATGGTCATTGTGGAGCATGACCTGGTCTATGTAAGGGGTGCCCGAAACCAAAGCCTCCTCGATTCCTTCGGGGCTGTACTTCTCCCCAGTACCGTTGATAAGAAGGCTTTTCACCCTTCCGAGGACGAAGAGGTATCCGTCCGAATCCAGGTAACCGAGGTCGCCGGTGAACAGCCACCCGTTCTTGAGAGTTTTCGCAGTGGCTCCCGGGTTCCTCCAGTACCCTGCCATCACGTTCTCGCCCTTCACAACGATCTCACCCTTCTCACCCACTGGAAGATCGTCCCCTGCTTCGGTGCAGATCCGCACCTCGAGGTCCGGAACGATTCGCCCGGAGCTCCCGAACTTGTGCGCGGAAGGGGTATTGGATGAGATGATGGGAGCGGCCTCCGACAATCCATATCCCTGGTACATGGGGATACCGATTGCGTGAAAAAAGCGCTGCATCTCGATGTCCAACATGGCTGCGCCACTGATAAAGAACTCGAGCCGCCCACCGAAGCCTTCCCTGACTTTGGAGAAGATCAGCCTGTCGAACACCCTGTGGAGCGGGGCCCGGAGCGCCCTGAGCCCGTGGCCCTTGTTCCAACCATCGCCGATGTAGGAATAGGCATTCCTCAAGGCCCGCTGGAACAGTTTCTCCGCCCGGGGACCCTTCTGTTTTATCCCTCGTTCCACGTTTTTCCGAAAGTTCGCCGCCAAAGCGGGAACGCTCAGCATGAAATGAGGCCGAACCTCCTGGATGTTTTTCGGCACATTCCTGAGGTAGTCCCTTGGGGATTGACCCGCCTGAACCGAGGCCAACTTCGCGCCGTAGAACATCATGATGTAGATGCCCACGGTATGTCCGAATGCATGGTCCCACGGAAGGATGATGAGCGAACGCCAGTAGGGTTGGATCTCCGTCACCATGGCTGCGCCCTGCTCGACGTTCGCCGTATAGTTCCTGTGGGTGAGGATGATCCCTTTCGGATCGGCCGTGGTTCCCGAGGTGTAACTGATGGTGGCAGGGTCGTCTTCCCCGACTGCCCGATAGATGGCTTCGAACCGGTCACCGTGATCCGCTAACCACTCGTCTCCCAGCGCCAGCAGGCGCCCGACCTCCACCTCATCAGAGTCCCTGGCTTTCCCGTCAAGGAGGACGATGGTTTCAAGGTCCGGAAGATCCTTCTTGATCGCTTCGACCTTCTGGGCCTGGTTTCCCGAGACCACAGCCATCCGGCAACCGGAGTGGGCGAGGCGGAACTTCAGTTCCGCGTGTTCGTTGATCTTGACCGAAATCGGGACATTGATGGCACCGGCATAGAGGATTCCGAGTTCGGCGAAAACCCAGAGGTTCCGACCCTCGCTGATGACCGAGATCCGGTCACCCTTTTGGATTCCGAGGGCCAGAAGCCCAGCGGCGAACCGATGGACCTGTTCGCGAGTCTCAGCGTAGGTCGTCTCCTCGTACTGATCGTCCGGCTTCTCCAGGAGGTAGACCTCGTCACCAAACTCATCGGCCCGGGTCTCCAAT
>JABDNZ010000392.1 GCA_013043565.1 Gemmatimonadota bacterium
ACCAGATCCCCCTCGGTCATGACGACCTTCTCCCCGGTACTGATGTCGGTTGCCACCATGGCCACCTGGATCGCCGTGTCCTCGATCTTTGCGTCTCCGAGACGGGTCGTCAGGGTGGCTCTGAGTCGATCCTGGGAAAGGAGGCCAAGGCGGGACGGGGAGGGTCGTGCCAGGTCGGTCCATCGGAGCCCCTCGGCGATCTCCTGGATCTCTCTGCCGGAATAGCCCGACGCGTAGAAGGCGGCCACCAGGGCGCCAATACTGGTGCCCGCCAGGTGGGTAACCCGGACCCCAGCCTCGTCCAGGGCTTGGAGGACCCCGATGTGGGCGCACCCCAACACCGCCCCCCCCGAAAGGGCCAGGCCCAGGGTGGGTTCGCCTTCACTCGAGAGCGAGCCCGAATCGGCGCCCGCCTCGGACCCCGGGCCGATCCCAGAGCCTACCTCGATCGTTCGATCTCCACCCATCCGATCTCTTCCAGAATCTCCAGGTACCGGGCCACTTGGGCGACGTCGATTTCCTGGCCTGTGCCAGCCGCAACTCGATCCCGGATCGTCAGAATGGACCGTCTCCCATTCACCCAGTTGGAGATCTGGCTGGTCTGGGCGTTAGTGAGCCCAATTTCGTTCAGAATTCCGGGGTGATCCCGGAAGTAGTCCTGAGCAGGTTGAAACCGTCCCATGTTGAACTCCTGCCCCCTGATGCCCGGTGCAAGGCGAGGGATCCGCGAGGCATGGGAGGCCTCCTCCGAGGTGGGTTCCGGCAGGCTCAAACCCCCGGCGAGACCGGGGGCTGCCGCCTGGAGCACAAATCCTCGAAGGGCATCTCCGTATGCTCCCCAGGACGCCAACTCGTCATCGACCAGCCGGGTGGCCGTTCGGCTTCCTGAATGAATCTCATGGATGGATCGGATGGCGTCCCGTTCCCGCTCCACGGCGGCTTCGATGATGGTCGATGCCAGGATCCCAGCCTTCATGTCTCCGGTCTCGGCCTTCCCCAGGGTCTCCAGGGCTTTGGGAATTCCGCGCTCTGCAACCCGGTTGTACCCGAAGTCAGACACCGCCTGGAGAAGGTCCGGAAGCATCTCATCGGTGAGGTTCGCCGAAACCCATGCTGTCGAGGCTCCGATGAAGGCCACCCGTTTCATCTCTGTTGGATCACCTTTATCGGGGGTATCCGTATCGGCGTGATACCACTGATCGGGCCAGGTAAAAAACTCGATTCCCGGTACCGCTACGGATGCGTTGTTGAAGACGATATGGTCGCTCCCGCCAGTGGCCTCGTGGATGAAGAAACGGAATGCGTCGCGGGACCCGTTCTTCTCCCACATCGGCACAGGGAAGTACTGCCCTCCGGGACGTCCTCGAGGCGCTCCACCCAGGTAGACGATGTCGTTGGTACGCCAGACATAATTCAAAACGGCTGCGGCCAAGCCATCGTAGAAGGAGGCCAGCTGAGCCGGGGTTTCGCTCATGGTGAACCAGCTGTTGGCGTTCCGGAGACCCTCGCTCACCATGTCCATGTTGATGTTGATGGACCACTTCTCCACCAAGGACGGATCTCGTCGTATGAACTCATAGGTCCCGGAGATCTCGTTGGGCCAGATGAAATGGATGGTTCGTCGCGGTTGGGGAAGCTGGCCGGACTCAATGAGGTGGTGGAGGGCCCGGAGAATCTCGAGCTGGATGGCCGGTCCACCCATGTTGTCGTTGGCTCCCCGCTTGGTATATCCCTCAAAGAGGTGGCCGGTGAACACCACGCCCGGCAGGTCCGGCTCCGTGCCCGGTATCCATGCGTAGACTGTTTCAAATCGATTTGGGTACGCGCCAATCTCAGCCTTGCCACGGATCGTGACCTCCAGCCCTCGGTGGACGTCCTCCAGCATCTCCGACCACTGCCTCCAGGAGACGTTGAAGCCCAATCTGAGGGTCTGGTTCTGACCATAACTTCCCCTTGCATACACGACCTGGTCAGGATCGAAGTACCGCTCCCGTGAACTGAAGCTGATGACGGCCTGGACTCCGGCATTGTCGAGAAGCTCAACCATGGCTCCACGGGGGTGGGACCACATGAGGGCCACGGTCCCTCGGTACTCGTCCGGATCCGAAGCGATCTCCGCCGCAAGATCCGGAAGCTCAGATTGGGGAACCTCCGGAATGTAGATCAGCCTCCCCTCCACCTCACCGCTCTGACTGCCGCTAGCCACCAATGCCGCATCGGCAGGGACCCTGGCCATGCGACGCCCATCGACCCAAAGCTCTCCAGCCAGAGGATAAGTAAACGTCCCGGGGGCCTCATACCGATCGAACCTCACGGTCTCCACGCCGTAGGCCCGGGCCATTCGATAGATCTCCTCGGACTCATAAAAGTTGCCCTCTCCGGTCAACTCCTCTGGGCTCCTCAGCCACGGCGCTCCAGCCAACTTCACCATGTTATCGAAGGCCATCTGACCACTGATCTCATTGGAGAAGAGGAGGATGGCATCCTCCGAAAGAGGGGTCTTCAGCGGTTCTGAACGCTGGCCGGACAGGCTCCCTCCAGGCCCGAGGAGGAGAACGGCGAGGAAAGAGAGTGCTTGAAGGACGAAAGGTCGATATGAGCGCATGGGATGTCTTCCGAAATGGCCGATCCTCGAGAAGCGAACAGAAGCAATGTACGGGAATCACTCCTGGATGGCGCGGGCCGTCGGGAAGAAAACGAGGGCCCCGGGAGGGTATTCCCGGGGCCCTGGTGCCGCCGCGTCTGGAGGTGTCGATCTCAGGGAATGGCCCTGCCCAGAGCCAGAAGCTTCACCCGGAGATCTGCTCTTCGCGCCTGTAAGGGCGGATCAGCTTCGGACCATAGGTCGTAGAGCCACTGGTAGTAGTCTCCGGCTCTGTCCGGTTGCCCGAGGGCTTCGTAGGACCGGCCGAGTCCCAGCAGCACCCTGTGAAGCCTGGTGTTGTCCTGCTGAGACCGGAACAGGCCGTTGAACTCCAGATATCCTTCATACGCCGCTACGGCAGAATCCGGTCGCGACGCGGCCTCCAGAGCTTCCGCCCATTCCGGCAATCCGCAAAAACCGCATTTCGGGACCATGGCTCGGCCCTCTTCATAGAGCCGAACGGCCTCCTCCGCATCACCCGTGGCGAAGGCAATGGCGGCCTCAGCGAAGTGGACATCGGCCTGACGACGATCGGCGTAGTCGTCCTCTGACGCCGCTTCGGTCTCGGCGGCTGCCTGGTAAGCATCAACCAGGCCGCGCGCGCGATCCGGCCGACCGGCCTTGGCATACAGGCCCGCCACCTCGAGCCAGGCCGGCTCACCCGGGGGAACCCCCGACACCAAAGGAGCCTCCATGGCTCGGTCGAGGATGTTTACGGCTCCCTCCGGATCATCCAGGAAATGCAGCTGGACCGTAGCTCTCCCGAACGGTTCGAAAAGCGGTTCAGGGAAGTCGATGAAGAGGGTGCCGGCCTCATCCTGCATCCCGTAGGCCCTCAGCACTCGTTCGGCTCCTTCGGTCAAGCGTCCTCTGACCATGGCGTAGCTGGCTAGTTCGGCCTCGGCCCACAACTGCATCCGGGGGTTTCCGTCCAATCCATCCATCAGCCTCCGAACCGAGCCCTCGGCCTCTTCATACTCGAACTGTGCACTGGAAAGCGCGGCAGAGTACTGGATGACCTGAGGATGATTGGGATAAGACTCCCGAAATCGGGACAGGATCACAGATGCAGAATCGGCCTGCCCCAACCCGAAGAGAGTGAAAACGGCATTGGTATAGCTGACGGCCGGAGCGTGGTCCCGCTCGATGGCCGAGAGGTAGAGAGCGGCGGCTTTCTCCATCTCGTCCCTCTCTCCGTACAAGACCGCCAAGTTGTTCCCGGCGATGCCGTCGGAGGGATAGAGGGCCAAAACATGTTCATAGGCCGCCACGGCCGCGTCCAGATCTTCGGTCACATAGGTGTGGTATGTCGCTTCCGTCAGGAGTCGCTCCCGATCGGGAAGCCGGTTTCGGCCTTCGAAAGCTTTGGTGAACGCCGCTCTGGCCTCCTCACTGTCCCGAGCCTGATTGGAAAGGATCACTCCGAGCTTCCGGTACGCCATGGCGAAGGTGGAGTCGAGTGCGATGGCCTCGTCGATCAATCCTTCTGCCGTGGCCAGGTCCCCCATGTCCAAAGCCCATTCCGCCTGCACATACTTCCTCAGGGCGTCCAGGGACCCAGTGGTCACATCGCCCAGAGGCGGATCACCCTGAATACTTCGAAGGGACTCTCCGATCCTCTCTCTCAACTGGGCCGAGAGGCGGTCGACGGCGTCAGGAACGGCATCGACGGTGCGAGCGGTCTCCCTCAAGGCCACCAGCGTCTCGCCCGAGCCAGCGGCCACCAACCGGGTAGAAACCACCGCACCCGGCCCCAGCGGAAGGACTTCCCCCGACACCACCGCCTTCACCCCTTCCCGCTGGGCCAGCTCCATAGCTACATCATGGGTGATGTGAGTCGTGGGATCCATCTGCATCCGGACGAGTCCCGGAGAAAGCTTGGACCTGTCCAACAGGTGGACCGAGGTCGACTGGCTTAGATCGATCCTGAAAAGGGCGGTGACGGTTTCCCCCAGGGTCCCGTCCGACGTCCGGTCCTCGAACTCCGCCAGGATGAGGTTCTCGTTGGAGTCGAAGACCCCGCTGGCCAGCAGAGATCCAAAGCGGCCGACTCCAGCCGAACGAAGACCCGAGTACCCAGCCGAGCCCAGGACCAGGAGGGACGCCATGAGGACTCCCCCCACCAGGGCGTTTCGCCAAGTGAACACCTGGCTGAGCGCATCCCGGATCGGGCGATCCTCCAAGGTTTTCCAGGAGGAGAGTGAGGCGTCGGCGCCCTCGCCACGATCACTGAACTCAGCCTGGGCGCCTGTACGCCTGAACCCCCCCTGCGTGAGGGTCGTGAGGAGGAGAACGGGGAAACCCAGGAGAACCACTACGACAATGGCCGGCCCGAACCAGAGGGGTAGACCAATCAACCCCTCCAGCGTCTCGGCAAGCTGGAGGATAAGCCAGGCCACAACCGCGTAGCTCCCCATCACCTGCCAAACGGAACGCCGGTGAATCTCACCAAAAAAGTTGCTGAGGCGCATCCTAGCTCCCCTTGAATACTGGTTTCCACTCATCGAAGGTCGAGACGGTCGAGAAAATTTTTCTCTCCAAAAACATCATTTGGGATCCCCCCTACACGTCGGGAAGCCTCTCAATCAGAGGGATCCGACTCCGGCCACCGGCCGAGTTTTGGGTTTTGGGGGGAACCAGAAAGGACGTTAG
>JABDNZ010000393.1 GCA_013043565.1 Gemmatimonadota bacterium
GATCTCGAATCCGCTCCTCCTGATGAACGGGCAGGACGTGGGCGCCTTTATTACGGTTCCCATCGTGACGGCCATCACACAGCAGCTGATCGGCATGGGACTCGATCCGGCCACGGCGCAGGCTCAAGCCCAGGCTCAGGCCGCTGTGATCGTCCCGCAGTTGGCCACCGCCATCGGTGGCCTTCCCGTGGGGGTCGCGGCCACAGAGGAAATCGCATCCCAGCAGGCTGATATCATCGTGACGTACCGGAATGTCGGGGACATCGACTTCTGGGGCGCCGACGTGGCGTTTTCCTGGTTCTTGGACGACAAGTTCACGCTCACCGGAAGTTATTCCCACGTGAGCAATGACTGGTTCCTGGTACCAGACCAGGCGCCTCTCGCCCTGAACGCTCCGAAAGACAAGGGATCTCTCGGGTTGGCTTTCCGGGACGCGACAGTCGGTTTCAATGGGGAAGCCGTAATCCGACTGGCTGGGGAATTCCCGGCGGAGTCAGCGGGATATGTGGGAACCAAGTGTATCCAGGGACATGACGGGGGCCTCTTCGAGGAGGACTGCATCGAGACCTCGGCGTTGGTGGATGTGAACTTCGGGTACAAGATTCCGAACACCTCGGCCACCCTCCAACTGGCGGTCACGAATCTCTTCAACACGCCGTATAGGAGCTTCGTTGGAGTGCCGGAGATCGGGCGCTTCGCCATCGCCCGAGTGCGGTACGAAATCGACTGACGTTGGTTGGCCGGGGCTCCGGATCATCGGCTTCGGCGGGAATAGAAAAGGGGGGACGGCCTGGACTGTCCCCCCTCTTTCGTGAATGGGTTTCTCTCAAGCCATCTCCCGGCCCGTGGCCGCGGCAAACGGCCGGAGTCCCTCCATCAGGCTCTCGAACTCCTGGAAATCCAGGGTCTGCTCCCCATCGGACCAGGCGGTTTCCGGGTCCGGGTGGACTTCAACCAGGAGCCCATCGGCGCCCGCGGCCACAGCGGCATAGGCCAGCGCATGGACCAGATCCCGCCGGCCCGCTCCGTGACTGGGGTCCGCGATCACAGGAAGGTGGGTCTCCTTCTTCAGGATCGGGATAGCGGCCAGGTCGAAGGTGTTCCGTGTCGCCGTCTCGAAGGTCCTGATTCCCCGCTCGCAGACCATGACGTTCATGTTCCCCTGGCTCATGACATACTCGGCAGCCAGAAGGAGATCCTTTACGGTGGCGGACATACCCCGCTTCAAGAGTACCGGGCGATGGGTCCTTCCAACCTCGGTCAAGAGTGGGAAGTTCTGCATGTTACGGGCACCGACCTGGAGGGCGTCGGCGTATTCCGCCACGAGCTCGACCTGCCTCGTATCCATGACCTCCGTCACCACGGGTAGGCCGCTATGCCTCCGGACCTCCGAGAGGATCTCAAGTCCCTCCTTACCGAGCCCCTGGAAGGAATACGGTGAGGTCCGGGGCTTGAAAGCCCCTCCCCGAAGCCCTCGTGCGCCCTTGGACGACACAAAATCGGCAGTCTCTTTCATCACCTCCATATTCTCTACGGAGCAAGGCCCAGCCACCACCACAATCCCGGGCCCTCCAATCTCGATGGACCCGAAAGGGATCCTCGTGGGCTCGGCAGCGAACTGCATCGCAGCCAGCTTGTATGGCTTCATGACCGGGTGGACCGCCTCCACCCCCGGCAGCGTGCCGAGGGGCAAATGCTGGAGCCTGGCTTCATCCCCGATGCAGCCGATGACCACCCTTGTTTCGCCGCGAGAGACGTGCGTCCTCAGTCCCTGTCCCTCGATCCGCTCTCGGATGTGGTCGATCTCGGCTTCGGTCACGCCTCGGCGCGTCACAATGATCATGCTCTGCTCCTATCGGGTTCTTGTCCCTCCACCCATCCCAAAAAAGGAAAGGCCCCCGTTCGGTCCGGGAGCCAGAAAGGGTGGCGGGTCTTCTTTTCCAACAGTCAGAAAGAGTCAGACACTCACTTCCCCCGGGCTCCGGCCCGGGGATAATAGCCGTAACGACGGCCCATACGGGGTATGCTCTTGTCGTACTTTGTCATGGCGTCCGGAACCTGCCCGGGTTCCAGAACCGTGTCAAGGGAAGCCCTGGCAGGCGGGTAGAGCGCATCCTACATTCCTGGGCGAAAATCCGGAAGCGGCCGGGTTTCTCCTCATACAACAGCGACGAGAAGGGAGTGGGCTTGTCCCCAGACACCCGGTCTGATGCCGGAAAAGCCATGGCCGGTGCAAAGGCCGCGGAGGCGGTCGCCCCCGGCATGATCCTCGGTCTGGGCACGGGAAGCACCGTAGCCTTTTTTTTGGCATCTCTCGCCGAGCGCTTCAGGGAAGGGGAGATACCCGGAATCGTCGGAGTTCCCACCTCCGCCTGGACCCAGCGCAGAAGCGAGGAATTGGGGATCCCATTGGTGACCCTCCAAGAGGCAAGGGCCCTGGACCTTACGGTAGACGGGGCGGACGAAGTCGACCCCCAGCTGGATCTCATCAAGGGCCTCGGAGGGGCACTGCTCCGGGAGAAAATGGTGGCCCAGGCCACGCGCCATATGGTAATCATTGTAGATGAGGGAAAGATGGTCGAACGCCTGGGTATGCGGTCACCACTTCCGGTTGAAGTGGTGCCTTTCTCCTGGGAAAGCCACCTTTCGTTCCTGGAGTCCCTCGGAGCCCAGCCTGCTTTGAGGTCCGGGGAGGACGGGACGCCCTATCTCACGGACAACGGAAACCCTATCCTCGACTGCCGTTTCCCGGAGGGAATCCCAGATCCCATGGGTTTGCAGGAAGCTCTCGCCGCTCGGGCCGGTGTGGTCGAGTCCGGGCTCTTCCTGGGCATGGCCGGGGAGGTCCTTGTCGGGACTGAGGGGGGCGTCGACAGGATTACACGGACTGGAGA
>JABDNZ010000395.1 GCA_013043565.1 Gemmatimonadota bacterium
GGAGATGTTCGACCAGGAAGGTAGTCCAGTCCCAATCCAACCAGTTCAGGAGGTTGAGGACCAGGAGCGCCAGGGAGGCCTCAGCCAAGGACTTGACGAGTCGAACGCTGTTCTCGCGCCGGGTCGGTTGCGGCTCAGACCCAATCCTACGATGGACCAGTGACGGAAGGTTGGCCAAAAAGCCGAGGAACCCTAGAAGCGATGGGCGGACCTTTCGCTCAGCGCCCAAGTGGAGGTCCCATAACTTGAGTACAAGTACACCGGAGTATATCGCCACTAGGAAGCGGGCAATCCTCGCCTCGGAGGGGATTATCCAAGGCGTCAGAAGCACCACGACTGCCAGAGGAACCAAGACGATGACCCGGCCCCTGGAGGAAATCCGCAGGGCTGGAAAGAAGAGAACTGAGACACCGTAGGCTACACACGCGGCAACCAACACACTCCAATGGACCGCTGCCATTCGCTCCCCACCGGTCGCCGTTTAACTCTGGATGATACTGCTCACCGGTTCTTCTTGTAACGAACCATTCGGTTCAAGATTGGAGCCGGGGTTCTGGATGACCAGGAATATCCACCGGCATCCTCCCGGCGAGATCCCGGAGGGCCGGGCCGGGGATCTTCCCCAGCCTACTGACTACTGCGGGTAAGCGCACTCAAAGGCCCGTGCTTGAAACGGGCGTTACTTGAAGTGGCCTTTGGTGGGAGCCACGCTCTGGATGGAATCTCTATCTCCCAGTCACTTTTCCAGGTGGGTGAAGAACTCTGAGTTCTGCTGTCTCCGTTGTCCTTTGGGACAATCTGCTTCGGAACCAGGTGATTCGCGGGAATCTCGCGGGCGTGGACCAGATCATGTCTCTTCAGCGCCCGTCAACTCCAACCTTATCTATCACCTCTTTCAAGAAGTTCCCGACGAACACCAGGGTATACGTGCCGGCCTCTTGGGGGCGGACCATGACAAACCGATCGTCGTTAGGGGAAACGTCGTATTGAGCGTGTTCAGGATCAGCCCTATACGCCTGGGCGGAAAACAGCACCGTTTCCTGTCCGGGAATGAACTCTGGACCCTCTTCGTACTGCAAAGAAACCAGGTCGTCGTTGGCATTTCGATAGAAGATCTCCCGGCCGGTGTTCCCCCAGACCGGTTCGGTTCCTCCGTTGGGGGAGACCACTTTTATCCACTCGTCAGTCTCGGGAAAAGGCGTTACGACCACCTCCAACCCACCCGTTCCCTCGGAGGTGTAGGCCAAGAATTGGCCGCTCGGAGAAATGGCCGGTGAAAGCTCCCTCAGCCCTGATGTGGCGAGCGGCACCGCTTCCGCTTCCGAATCCACCGGCGACCGGAAGGCCAGGATGTCTCCTGCCCCAGGGCCGCCGTTGTCCGTTCGGGCAACCAGCCATTCACCGTTGCTCGACCAAAGTCCTTCCTCAACACTCCGCCCCAACTCAAGGGCGGCTTCTGGTTCCCCTGCTCGGTCGGCTCGAGCCGTCCAAAGCTGGAGGCCGCTCCCTGGCAGGTAACGCGAGAATGTTACCGATTGGCCATCTTCAGTCCAGGCAGGACGATGCTCTCCCGTCGCGTTCAGCCAAACGCGGACGTCGGATCTTAGCTGCAGGTCACGTACCCAAAGAGCGATTTCCCCTTCGACTCGATCGAAGGCCAACCTTCCACCATCGGGCGACAAGACGGGGTTCCTAAAATCCCCTGTCAAATCGGTGTCGACTTCCTCAGTGGTCCCATCTCTGTAAACCCAGATGAAATCCCCCGAGCTTCCGAGCGGGTCAGCCCGGTATAAGAGATCCCCGTTTTCAGATACGGCGAACTCGGAATAATTCACATTTGGGCTCGCGAGCCCACTGATGACGGGAACCGGATCGGACGTGGGCTCCAACCGCTCCAGATCGAAGCCTGCGGCCATGAGTTGGCCGGATCTGTTTGTGAACACCAAATACCCAGGCGCGAGGTACCTTCCCATGTTGCCTCGAAAGAGCACGCGAGCAGGTTCCCCGCCGAATCCTGCTACTGCGATGCCTCGCTCGGCGCCCGGTTCGGAATCGTTCAATGTGAAAAGGACGCCTCTGCCACCGGGCAGTACATCCACTCCCGTGTGGCGGGCCGTCGGGGAGGGATAAGTGACGGCTTCAGAGTCTCCACCTGTGGATGGGACCCTCGTAATCGCTCCCTCCAAGTCTGTGAAATAGAGGAATCCGTCCCGGCCCCAATCGAGGCCCCTCGTTGAAACCCCTTCCAGCAAGATTGGCGTGGCGGGTCCGCCATCCAGCGGAACGGTCCAGATGGCTCCTGCTCTGATAAAGGCAACAGATCGCCCTTCCGGTGACAGTGCCGGGTTCGATGGGCTGGCGGTCCCCGAAATGGACAACGGCTCGAACTCGTCTAGGCTTTTTTGCCACAGGCGGGCGCCCGCAGCCCCGCCCACTCCAACGTAGGCAAGGCGGGATCCGTTCGCGGCAAGGGCTACGTCGACTCCTGGGGCTGCCGAAAGCAGTTGATCCTCCTGGAGGGGTAGGTATGTCCGCACCACGCCCGGCGAGGGGACCTGCTCCTCGGACTGGGAAAGCCCGAAGACAAAAGCCGCTGCCACAGCCACCGCGGCTAGGCTGGCCCAAAGCAACGGTTTTCTGATCGATGTCTTTTGTCCCGGGGCGCCTCCCGGGGTATACCGGAAAGCGACGTTTTTAAGCGCCCCAGTGAACTCAGCTGCCGTCCGGAATCGATCGGCTGGAAGCCTCTCCAAGGCCTTGAGAGCCACCGCCCCTACGTTCGCTGGGATGGCACGCCTGAGCTTGGTGGGGTCTGTTACTTCTCCCGTTAGGATCTTCCCCAGGATGGCTTGTGCCGATGAGCCCAGGTGGGGAGGATCGCCCGTGAGCATTTCGTAAAGTACACACCCCAATGAGTATACATCTGAGGCGGCAGTGGCCGTGTGGTCCCCGGCTGCTTGTTCCGGACTCATATAGCTTGGTGTGCCCAGGGAGAGACCCGTCTCAGTGAGCCGCCCCCCACCCGCCGCGCTCACGGCTAGCGCGATGCCAAAGTCCGCCACCAGGGGCTTGTCCTTCTGGAGCATTATGTTTGCAGGTTTGATATCCCGATGAATCACCTCATCGTCGTGGGCGGCCTGCAGGGCTTCTGCCACACCAACTGCGATCCTGACGGCCTCTCGGACGGGAAGTTGGTTCTCTCGGTCCAGTCGCTTCCTCAAGCTCTCGCCCTCTACGTACGGCATTACATAGAAGAGGAGGCCGTCGGCCTCACCCGAGTCGAAAAGGGGGAGAATATGGGGGTGTTGCAGGTTAGCCGTCGTTCGGATCCCGCCAAGGAATCGCTCAGTTCCAACAACTGCGGATAGGTCAGGGTTCAGGACTTTCACAGCCACCGGCCGGTGGTGTTTGAGATCCTGAGCCAGATAGACCGTGGCCATGCCACCACTGCCAATCTCGCGCTCGACCTGATACCGGCCGGTTAAGATAGCGTTTAGGCGTTCTTGGACATTCTGGTTCGAAGCCAAAACCTTGACCCTTGGGTTCAGAGGATTACCCGGATCAGCCCAACTCTTCCGAGATCAAGGTGTGGATCCCGTGCCGGACTCGGCAAGGATAGGGAACGATGGCGGATAGTATTGGCCACTGGGAGGGAAGAAGAATCACGGGCCACTTCAAGTAACGAACCATTCGGTTCAAGATCGGAGCCGGGGATCCAGATGACCAGGAGAATCCACCCACTCTCGCCCGGCGAGATCCCGGAGGGCCGGGCTGGGGCTCGTCCTCAGCCTATCGGCCACTGCGCCTAAGCGCACTCCAAGGCCCGAGCTTGAAACGGGCGTTACCTCACGAGAGATCCGTCTCGCTCACTCGCCCGATAATCAGAGACTGGCACTCAGCCGACTCCAGGATCATTTGACGAGGGGCAGGAGTTGGACGATCTCGACATCGAGTTCATCGGTTGTGATGCCGAGTACCCAATCAGAGCCAGCAGCCTTTAATCTGAAGCCATCCGGCATTTCGAGGGATGTGAGCCAACGTCCGGCTGGGGAGAATACGTGCCAAGGAACACTCCGGACTCCCCTCAGAGGGTACTCCTCTACCCAAAGATTCCCTTCAGAATCGACGACAGCACTAAAGAAGGCCGGTAGGAATTCGGCGTGGTCGATTCGCTCATGCTCCTGCCGGGCTCTCCGTATCAGATCCTCGATGTCAGAGGTTCGTGATTTTCTAAGCGACTCAAGCCGCGCCTCCCCGTACCGTTGCCAGGATCGTTCTGAAACCCGAAAGGGCTCCCAGCCCTTTGAAATGAGGCGGACCAGTTTCCCCTCCGAATCAAACTGGTGAAACTCGAAATCGTCTCCCCGACCCCAATAGAAATGTTCGGCTCCCACTGCCATGATCGAAGTGGGTCCAAGGGCCATCGATCCCGGAGGATTCCCAGCATCGCTCTTCGGGAATCGGCCGATTGTGTCTGCGACTTCGGTTTCAAGATCGAGGATGAATGCCCAGGTCGAGTCCTGAGGAAACGCTCCTCCGCCAATCATGAAGGCGTCAGAGAAGAACAAGAAACGGCCATCTGGCAGGGCTCCGGCCGGCCAATAACCGCGGGGGACAACGGAATGGATTTGGATGGCCCGGCCGAATGTACCCTCTTTGTCGAAGAAGGAGAGAGCTGCTCGGGCGTAGTCCATGGCAAAGACCGAGTCACCCCTGAAGCGGCCAATCTTCCCTAGATGTAAGAACTCCCCGGGACCTTCACCCCTCCTCCCGGAAGTGGCAATCACGGACCCAGTGGGTGAGAGAAATATCAACTCCAGTTCACCCGAATTTGCGACGACAGTCGTGCCGTCAGAGAGGCGGAGCAGATCTCTCACCCCATAGAAGTCCAATGAGTCTGGGTTCCCCAGTGCTCCGACCTCGAAGAGCGGGGAATCCCCAATCCTCCAGGCTTCTTCCTGGGAGATCATCGGGTCCGTGTTGGATATCTTCCGAACGGTGGCGGATGTCTGTCCCACGGCTTGGCTGGGCAAAACATGTGAAAGGAACAGCAGAATGCACCCAAAGCCGAAGACCTGGGAGAATCGCCAGGATCCGGAATCGGCCCACCCGAACATTCGATTTTCGGTTCCTTTCGAAGAAGGAAGAGCCACTAGTCCTCCCTGCTAACGCTCTCGTGTGGTAACGAACTCTCCCCGAAGCCTATCGGAAAATCCGGCTGCCTGACAGGGTATCGCGAAACCGTGGACACTTCCGGGTCAATGACGGAACCGATGGGAGGCCTATGCGGCAGATCCTTCCCTACCGGGATGACTCCCGATTAACCCCCCGTGGAGTCTCCGGCCTCGATGCCAGGTGAACCCGAGGGTATTGAACCCGAAAGCCGATTCCCGGGTACAGGGCACCCACCATGTCTCTCTTTCAAGAACTGAAGCACCGCAACGTTCTCCGGGCGGGAGCGACCTATGTCGTATTCTCCTGGCTCGTGGTTCAGGTCGTGGAGACCGTTTTTCCAGCATTCGGCATCGGCGATGCTGCCGTCCGCATAGTCGTCATCACCCTAGGTATTTTGTTCGTGCCTGCCCTGGTTCTCGCCTGGGTGTTTGAGATTACGCCTGACGGTTTGAAGCGTGAGACGGACCTGGACCGCACCCAACCCGCCATCCAGGCCATCGGCAGAAAGATGGACAAGTCCATCGTTGTCATCCTATCGCTGGCCCTGAGTCTCTTCGCGTTGGACAAGTTCCTCCTGGATCCGGCCCGGGACGCCGAGATGATTGAGTCGGCTCGGCTGGAAGGCCGGACCGCGGCCATTGCTGAGAGTTTCGGAGACCGCTCCATCGCCGTACTCCCCTTTGCCGACATGTCTCGGGACGGGGATCAGGAGTACTTCTCCGACGGGATTTCCGAGGAATTGCTGAACCTCCTGGCCAGGATCCCTGAACTCAGGGTGATCTCACGGTCTTCAGCCTTTTCGTTCAGAGACCAGAACCTGCGAATCCCTGAGATCGCCGGCCGCCTTGAGGTTGCTTATATACTCGAAGGCTCGGTGCGAAAGTCCGGAGATCTCCTACGCATCACCGCACAGCTAATTGAAGGCCCAACGGACACGCACCTTTGGTCGGAGACCTATGACCGACCCCTCGAAAACATCTTCCTGGTCCAAGACGAAATCGCCACAGCCGTAGTTGAGCAAATCAAAGGCACACTCCAGATCTCGGTACCCAGCCAGACGGTGAGGGACCCGGATGCATATAACCTCCTCCTGCAAGGCCGACACGTTCGAGACCAGGGCACCCGCGAGAGTTACGACTCCGCCATCGAGCTATTTCGCGGGGCCCTGGAACTCGATCCTGGCTACACAGAGGCTTGGGACGCACTGGCCAACATTTACCAGAACCAGGCGGTCATTGGCCTTCGTCCCGCAGATGAAGGTTTCAAGCTAGCGCGGGAGGCCAGCCTCGCGGCCCTGGCCATCGATCCCGACTACGCCCCAGCCCATGCCACCCTCGGCTGGGGAGCCATGTACCACGAAGGTGACCCGGCCCTGGCGGTGGGCCACTATCAACGGGCGATGGAGTTGGATCCCACAAATCCCTTCATTTTGGGAGCCGCCGGAATCCTCCTGCAAAACCTGGGGCACTTTGAGCGAGGCCTGGAACCCATCGAGTACATGGTCGCTCGTGATCCCGTTTATTCCAGTGGGCACTATATCCTGGGTCTGGCCTACATTGACGCCGGCCGCTTCGACGAGGCGGTTTCTTCCCTTCGAAGGGCTCTGACGCTGAGTCCCGGATTCACCAGTGCGCAATACGCCATCGGAGTCGCCCAGTTGTTGGATGGAGAACCGAATCTGGCTCGTTCCGCGTTCGAGGCCGAGTCCAATGAAGCCTGGCAAATGGTTGGCCTGTCCCTGATTGACGATTCGGCTCTTTCCCGGCTCATCGCAGAGTACGGAGATAGTTGGGCTTATAATATCGCCTATGTCTTTGCATACCGCGGGGAGGAGGATGCAGCTTTTGAATGGTTGGAGCGTGCGGTGGGGATCAAAGACCCGGGCCTGGGAGAAATCACCTCCGAATCACTCTTCGCCAACATCACCGAAGATCCGCGCTGGGTGCCTTTCTTGGAAACTCTTGGAAAATCGCCTGACCTTCTCTCCTCCATCGACTTTCGAGTGACCATACCCAGGTAGGGACCGCTAGAAACCCACCCCCCAAAACCCGTCCGGCGTCTCCACCAGGTGCTGGAGACCCGTCCTCTCCAGGGCGGCCCGGATCTCCCGTTGGGCCAGATCCAGTACTTCGTCCTGGTTCACGGTGAGGACCTCCCTGTCCTGCATCAGAATCTCCCCGTTCACGAGGACGGTCTGGACGTCGTTCCCGTTGGCGAAGTAGGCCACCCGATAGAGGGGCATGTCGAAGGGATAGAGGTGCGGCTTCCGCATGTCGATGAGGATGATGTCGGCCTTCTTCCCTGCCTCCAGCGATCCGATCTCCTCCTCGAGGCCCAGGGCTTCGGCGGCTTCGATGGTCGCCATGGACAAAACCCTACCGGCCGGGAGCACGTCCGGGTCCCTGAAGTGGAACCGGTGATAGCGCATGGCCTGAAACATGTGCCGGAACATGTCGTAGCTGCGGTCCGGCGCGACGCCGTCCGATCCGAGCATGACGGTCACTCCCGCTGCCTGGAGCTCCGTCACGGGGCAGCGCCCTCTGATGGATGCGATGGCGCTGGGATTATGAACGATGC
>JABDNZ010000396.1 GCA_013043565.1 Gemmatimonadota bacterium
GTAACGAACCATTCGGTTCAAGATCGGAGCCGGGCATCCGGATGACCAGGATTCTCCTCGCGCTCCCGCCCGGCGAGATCCCGGAGGGCCGGGCCGATGCTCGTCTTCAGTCTACCTGCTACTGCGCGTAAGCGCACTCAAAGGCCCGAGCTTGAAACGGGCGTTACAAGTTGCGCGTAGAAAGATGGTCACTCGACCAATCGGCTCCCATCCGCAATACCCGGATGAACGATGGCGCCCGGAAGCAATTGATCTCTCAACTTTGTCGGTAGACGTCCCGTCGGTGTCCGATCTTTACTACGGTCACCGTCTCTGCACCGTCATCTACTTCGAAGAGGATTCGGAAGTCACCTTGCCGAAGTCGGAATCGGTCCCTGCCGGAGAGTTTTTCACACCCCCGGGGCCTCGGCTCCTCGGCGAGGTTCTGGATCTTGCTGACGATGCGACGTCGGTCCTTTGCCTGGAGGTCCTCGAGCTCCTTTACCGCCGACGGTTTGATCCGGAGATCATAGTTTGCCACGGCGCTTCAGGTCTTTGAGGACATCCTCGAAGGACAGGTTCGGCTCGCGGGCTCGGGTCTCGAAGGCCTCGAGATCTTCCGAATCCTCAGCGAGAGTCTCCCGGACCGAAGCGTTCACCAAGTCGGAGAGACTTTGGTCTGTTTCAGCGGCCTTTAGACGCAGGGCCCGGTGGAGAGCCGGATCGAAGTACACGGTGGTACGCTTGGATTTTGTTGCCATGATCAAAGAATAGCGTCATGACGTCATAACGTCAAGGTGGCAAAAATCCGTTAAGATCCGCTGGAGAGGAGAAGAGGTATGTCCCGGTAGCGCAGCATGTAACGAACCATTCGGTTCCCGGCCGGAGCCGGGCGCCTACCCGACCGCCCCTATCATACGGTTCCTGCCCGGCGAGGTCCCGGAGGGCCGGGCCCGTGGTGTTCAGGATACTGCCACAGGAGTTCAGAGCGAAAGCGAGCCCTGAAGGCCCGAGCGGGAACCGGGCGTTACCAAATACTCCGAACGTTTAGCCCAACCTTGCCTCCCCCAAATCCGGAACGGCTCCCTAGACCATTTCCGGATCGGAAGCGGACAGAAGCTGCTCCGAAGCCGTCTCCAACGCTACGAGACTCCCATCGCCCGCCTTGAGCGCGCCTTGGGCAATTTTGATTTGGCCGAGGGCTGTGAAACCTGTGAGGACAGCTGCGACCGATGCTACAACGACTGATGGTCCGAGAGGGGTTGAAAAACCTCCAAGCGTGTTCACGACGATTCCAAAAGCAGGGATGATCAGGCCGGCGGTAATCCCACTCCCCAGGGCAAACCGAAAAGGTCTTAAGTCCTGGAGGCGGTGATTCCTCCCCGCAATCCCTAGAAACAAGGAGAATGCGGTTCCGGCCAGGAAGCCAATGCCTGTGAGGCTCGTTGCTGTTCCCAAAGCGATAGGCCAGAAGGGCTGCGATCCGAAGTAGCCGAAGAAGTAGAACACGGCCGTCAACGGGAAGGCGGCGACAAACCATGTAGAGGCCCATACCAGAGCGTTACCCAAAGCCCCTCTCAGCCGCCTGAGGATATTGGAGATCATGTCGGCCTCCTGTCGCTGTCGGGTGACGTGTCTCTTTTTCCTACACTCACCGGAGTATTTGGTAACGAACCATTCGGTTCAAGATCAGAGCCGGGCATCCGGGTGGCCAGGAAAAACCACCGACCCCCTCCCGGCGAGATCCCGGAGGGCCGGGCCGGGGTTCGTCTTCAGGCTAATGGGTCCTGCGGGTAAGCGCACTCCAAGGCCCGAGCTTGAAACGGGCGTTACCCTCTCATCCCCTCACCCAGGTCCGAGTTCCCCAATTGATGCGTTCCGCTCTTTCAGGCGTAGGAGGAGGGAGAGCGAAGTCACGGACTAGCCCCCTGTGCCGGAATCTGAGGGCCCTGGACCAAGGCGCTCGATCGATCTACGCGCCCGCTCCACTCGGGGCTGGTGAGAAGGATCAGCGTTCTCCCAGGCCGTGGCAAATGCACGGTAGTGCTCGACTGCATTTGCACTGTCGCCGACGGCTTCGTAAAGAACCCCCAGCTTCTCGTGGACAACCGGTCCCGGCAGATGAAGCACGAACTGGTACATGTCGAAGTAGCTTCCTGACAAAAAGGCCTCATAGGCCTGGATAGCTCCCAGCGTGTCTCCTGCGGTTTCATAGCCGCGGCCGAGGTAGAGCTTCCGACTCCGGTCGGTCCGTAATGATCTCACCGCAAGTTCGAGTTCAGACTCCTGAATGCCATCTCCTTTGAGGATACGAACCAAGGCTCGGGCCACGGCGGCGTCAGCCCGCCCAGCCGGGTCTCCTCCCCCGGGTACTTCGGCCTCGTGTCGCTCCAGAAGGGCCTCTGTTTCGGCCCCCGCTCCGAGCAGGGCGTAGATCAGAGCCATGCCGGCGTAGCTCCGGTCCACCGGGTTCATTTCTTCTACCGGGAGTCGTGCAGTGAGGTCTTGAAGGTCCTGAGTTCCCTTTTCCCGATCTCCGCCTATCCATCCGGAAAGGAACAGCGCGGCCCGGCCGTAGAGCATCCTTTCCGCGGGGGTCCCTTGGGTCGCCAGAAGCTCGTCGGTCTCTGCGAATGTGACGAGAGCCTGGCTCAACCGGCCCGCTCGGGCGTGGACCACCCCTTCGATGTATGATGCCCAGGCCGCGACTCCGGCCGGGAAAGGTTCATCAACCGCCAGCGCACTCAGAGCATCCTCCCCCCGATCCTGAACCGCATAGAACATGGCTCTTGTGGGCGCCAGATACGCATTATTGGGGAGGGTCGTTCGTGCCTCGTTCAGGAGTTGCTCCGCTTCGGCATACTTCTTTTGCCCTGACAGTGCCGCCGCCAGGTTGAAGGTCCAGACAATGTCTCCAGGCCGGGGATCAGACCGGAGCAGGTCCTCCGCTTCCCCGTAGTTGCCCTCAGACATGGTGATGGCAGCGAGGTTGTTCTTGGCCGCTGCGTCCATGGAATCGAGCTCCAAAAGCCCTCTATAGGCCCGGGCGGCCTGGCGGTGCTCCCCGGTCACATACTCGTGGTAGCTGGCCTCCACCAGAAGTTGCTTCCGGAGAGGTAGCCGGTCTCTAAGCCGGAAGGCCTGGGTCGCGGCGGTGGCACGCTGCTGCAGACTCCCGCCGTAGTTATTGATGAGAATGGAAAGGCATCGATTGGCTTCTGCGAAGGTCGTGTCGAGAGCAATGGCCTCCTCCATGACCTCGATGGCTCTGGGCCCACTGATGGTCCCCCGCGGCGCCCGCTGAATCACATGGGTGTACTTCCGGAGTGCATCCACCGAGCTGGTGGTCGCTTGGTGGAGGGGATCGCTGGACGCCACGGAACGCAGGGCCTCGCCCATCTTCCCTCGGATCTTCGCGGACAGGGCATCGATTGCGTCGATGAGGCTTTCGAGGTCTTTGGCACTCTCCCGAAAGGGCGCAACGACGGTGCCGTCCTCCGCGGAGAGGATGCGGGCCGTGAGCAGGAATCCTTCACCCACGCTGCCCACTTCCCCACTCACCACGAGTTCCCCGCCTTCCCGCGTGGCCAGCTCGAGAGCGACCTCCTCTGAGAAGGGTTGTTCGGGGTCTCTCACCATGCGAGCCAAACCCGAGGCCACGGTGCTCGGACCCATCAGATCGAAGGTTGGAGATTGATCAAGGTCGACCCGAAGGGCCTCTGTAACCAGATCGCCAGGAGCGACCGACCCTGCCGTACTCTCGAAGTCAGCCAAGACCACCAACCCGCCCTCTTCAAACAAGCCCTTGGCCAAGAGGGTCCCAACAGGGCCAATGCCCATGACCCGCATTCCCATGTAGCCCATAGTTCCTGTTGCCAGGAAAGCAAAGGCAAAAACAACCACGACACCCAGACGTTTCCACCGCAGCCATCTGTGCATCCAGGAAGAGGGAGCTTCCGGCGGGGTCTCGGCGCCTTTGGCCGCCGGCCTCTCGACTACGGCGGTCGCCAGGACGAGCGGCAAAAACATAAGGCAGATGAGGCCGGTGATCTGCGGGACCCAATCTGGCAGACCCAGGACGTCCATGATGGTGCCGGA
>JABDNZ010000398.1 GCA_013043565.1 Gemmatimonadota bacterium
TCCGGGAGAGGGAGAGCTTCGAGGATATGATTCGGGGTGAGGTGATTCCCTGAACCCAGGGATCCTGGATGCCAGGGGTTGAGGGCCCCCCGGACCCGGGGCGTTCCCCCGCGGCCACGCTTCGCTACGGGCGGCGGGTCCGTTCGGCCCCTGCCCGCCCGATGGCCGCGGAGGGAATCGCCCCGAATCCGGGGGCCCCTGACCGTCCTCGGATCCTCTGTGGGAAGATTCCTTTGTCGCCGGGGGTCCAGGCTGCCCCCGAATCCTTGCCGGACATCACATTGGTCCCCATCCTCTGACCTTACCTTGATCCGAAGCCGTTTCGGCGGACCAGGCGAAAAAGGCTGAGCTGTCCCCTCTCATTTGGATCGAAACATGAAATCGTTGGTGAGAGTTATCCCGATCCTGGTACTTCTCTTTTTGGTCTCGAACGCCGGCCTCGGGTCCCGCCAAGCCGTCCAATCGGAGCTCGACGCTTTCTGGACCGAGGTGTCCAGGACCGTCGGAGAGGGGGACTTTGAAGGGTACGCGGCGACGTACCATCCGGATGCGATCATGGTGTCCGGACCCTCCGGGACCAGCTACCCCATCTCCCAGGCCTTGGATGGGTGGAAGCAGGGGTTCGACGACACGAAGGCCGGGAAGATGGAAGCCGGCGTGGAGTTTCGGTTCACCCAACGACTGTCCGATGCGACCACCGCCCATGACACGGGCATCTTCCATTACTTCACCGTGGACCCGGAAGGCCAACGGGCGGGCTCGTACGTTCATTTTGAGGCATTGCTCGTGAAGAAGCAGAGCTGGAAGATGATGATGGAATACCAGAAGTCCCCCGCAACCGAAGAAGAATGGAAGGCTGCGGGCCAGGGAGACTAGGGTCAGCCCGATATCAGGGTCCTGCCTTACAAGGAGACTCACCATGCGTTTTGTACGGTCGTTCTCGTTTACTGCCGCGGTCGCCCTGTTCCTCTGCTCGAGTCTGGGAGCTCAAGAAAAGGCGGACTGGGAAGCCGTATCCAAGATCCGTGAGGAGGGTCTCCAGCGGTCCCAGGTGATGGACATCGTCGGGTATATGGCGGATGTCCTGGGCCCCCGGCTCACGGCCTCTCCCAGAATGAGGGAGGCCCAGGAATGGGCCCAGCAGAAGATGGCGGAGATCGGGCTGGAGAACGTGGTGGTGGAAAGGGCAGGAGAGCACGGGGTGAATTGGGATAACGAGTATGTATCTCTTCACATGATCGAACCGGATTACCAACCCATCATCGGTTACGCCAAGGCTTTCACGGCCAGCACGGACGGGAAGATCGTCGCGGATGCCGTCATCGTCGACGTGCAGAGCGAGGAGGACTTCGCCCAGTACCGTGGCGAACTTGCCGGGAAGGTGGTCCTCATCGCCCCTCCGCTTTACACGGAGCCCCACTTCACGCCGGACGCCATCCGTCACACCGAGGAGTCCCTGGAAGCCCTCTCCCGGACGACGGTCGGTGGGGAGCAGGGGGGGCAGACCGTCACCGTGACCATGCAGCAGTTGGCTGCCATGCGGAGTGGCGGGGCCGACGCCGAGGCGGTCTCCCGGCCCGACCTCGACGCCTTCTTGAGGGATGAAGGTGGCGCCCTGGTCGTGGATATCGGTAGCGGGAGGGGAGACGACGGGGTCCTCCTCGTAGGGAGCCGGCACGACAGCCGGGGGGACCGGAGCTATGAGGGCGTGATGAACAGCCTCCCCGAGGTGGACATCGCCACCGAGCACTACAATCGGATGTATCGGATTCTCGAGCGGGGGATCCCTGTAACCATGGAGGCGGAGGTCCGAAACAGAATCGAGAACTCCGACCCCTTCTTTTACAACGTGGTCGGTGAGATACCGGGGACCGACCTGGCAGACGAGATCGTCATCGTGGGGGGGCATTACGACTCTTGGCATGGAGGAACGGGAGCCGTCGACAACGCTTCCGGTTGTGCGGTGGCCCTGGAGGCTGCCCGTATTCTCAAAGCCATCGGAGTGCAGCCTCGCCGGACGATCCGGGTGGCCTTCTGGTCGTATGAAGAAGGCGGATTGAACGGATCACGGGAGTATGTGAATGCGCATTTCGGAAATCCCCGAGATGGTACCAAGCCGGACTACGACAGATTCTCCGGGTACTTCAACATGGATAACGGCACGGGTCAGTTCCGTGGCGTCTATCTCCAGGAAAACCTGCTGGTAAAGCCGATCTTCGAGGCTTGGATGAAGCCGTTGAACGACCTCGGCGTTCAGACTCTGGCTCCGGGGAATACCAGCGGCACCGACCATCTCTCCTTTGACCGGGCCGGTCTGAACGGGTGGCAGTTCATCCAGGACCGGATCGATTACCGTCCTCGGAGACACCACACGAATATGGACGTGGTGGACGGCCTGGTTCCGGAGGATATGATGGTCAACGCGGTGGTCATGGCCACGTTCGCCTATCATGCTGCCATGCGAGACGAGCTCTTGCCGAGGAAGGCTCCGCTTACTTCATGGCGTTGAAGGCGTTCATCACCTCCAGAAAGTCGGTGCTGGTGAAGGTGAACTCACCTTCGCCGGTCTTCTCGGCTCCGGGATAGAGCTCTCCCTCCCGTCGAACCTTCAGCACCATCGTGTAGGGTGGTTCCATTCGGTAGGGTTCGAACCGGCTGAGGTCCCTGAGGGCGGCTTCCGTAGAATCTCGGATCATCTCCCTCACAACCTCCGGATGGAGACCGAGGGCGGCCACGTTCATTCCAACCTTGGTCTCGACGGTCACCACCTCCCCGAAGAGGTCCGTCACCTGCTCGCAGATCCAGTTGTCTCCTGCCACCAGGGCTACGGGGACGTCGTGGAGCCCGGCGATGACCGCGTTGTACCCTGCTTCGGGGAAGGAGACCCCGTTCACCGAAAGATCGATGACGTTGCCGGATGAGGTGTGGGCGAGGATACCCTCTTCAGTGCCCGCCTTGGCGTGGTATCCAATGAAGATCACCGCATCGAAGGTCTCATCCAGCCCGAGCATCATGTTCTCCGGGCGATCGGTCACCCCCCGGAGGAGCTTCGCTTCTCTGTGGAGGAGATGGGGAATGATGTTATTCTTTGCCCCGTGTCCGTCTCGCACGACGACCTCTGTCGCCCCGGCCGCCAGGGCTCCCTCCACGGCGGCGCTGGCTTCCATGGTGGTCAGCTCGCGGAAGTATTGGTATTCCGAACCAGAGCTGCTCACCTCATTACCGGTGATCACCCCTGCGATCCCCTCCATGTCCACGGAGATGAACACCTTCAACCCATCCTCAGCCACCGCAGCAGAGTCCTCCGCCGGTTGGTACTGACATCCCATGACCGCCGCCAGCAGCATCAGCGCCCGGATCGCACCTTTCATGATGACACTCCAATCGGATCGGGGTTTTGTATTCCGCTGGGGAGTATAGGGCAGGTGAGCCCCTTCTGGGAGTAGTCCTGGGCCATCACCTGTGTGCGGAGCGAATCAGTGTCTTTTGGCCGGTGGTTGACGAGATGAGCAACTTATACGCAACAAATTCGTAGCTGGGCCTGTATAAAGATTGCTCGTGGCAGGAGAATGCGCACGCCCTGCGGATGTGGTTTACCTAAAGGGGGAATCCCTAGGATGCCTAGCTCTGGTCTCTCCACGTCATCACGACGGCGCCGGCCGGGATCCTTCCGGGCCCGGCCTGCAACCGTGGCCGCCTTACTCCTCTTCACCGCCATTCTCCCGGCTCCGCCCCTCGGTGCCCAGGACACCATGAGTTGGGAGCCCTTCACCACCATCGGATATGGTGGCTTGGGGGGAATCGTCGGATACCTGGGGGCGGCTGAGGCGGCAAGGCAAACAGACGGTGTCGCCCCGATCGGGGTAATCACGGGGTTGGTGGGTTGTGCGATCGGTGGAAGGCTCGGTCTTGCCTTGGGAAGGGAGGCCGATGAGATC
>JABDNZ010000414.1 GCA_013043565.1 Gemmatimonadota bacterium
GATCTACACCGTGCTCCTCCTCTTCCATCCGGAGACCTGGAAGGGCCGGTAGGGCTCGTGTTCGGGTTCCGGGAACGACGAAGCCGCTCCGCCGCCAAAGCAGGCGCTTCCGGCGGGGATCCAACGGACGGTCTCCACTCCCTGCGAACCCAGATGGTGGAAGAGCAACTCCGGGCCCGGGGCATCAGGTCCGAGGCGGTTCTGGAGGTCATGGGCTCGGTCCCTCGGGAGAGGTTCCTCCCCCCCGGCGAAGAACACCGGGCCTACCGTGACCAGGCCCTCCCTCTCTCCCAGGGCCAGACCGTATCCCAGCCGTACATGGTCGCGATCATGAGCGAGGCTCTTCAGCTCGGTCCTTCCGACCGGGTGCTGGAGATCGGAACAGGAAGCGGGTATCAGACCGCCATCCTCTCACCCCTTGCCGCCCAGGTGTTCTCCGTCGAGCGGATCCCTCAGCTGGCCGGGAAGGCCGAGGACGTCCTGGCGGGACTGGATTGCCGTAATGTCCGGATCAAGGTCGGTGACGGGACGTTGGGTTGGCCCGAGGAGGCCCCTTTCGACGCCATCCTGGTGACAGCGGGGGCCCCGGGGGTACCCGAATCTCTGAAGGCCCAGCTGTCGGAGGATGGTGGCCGCCTGGTGATCCCCGTGGGGGATCGGATGGTTCAGGAGCTGGTAAGGGTCACCAGGAACGGGAACCAATTCGAAACGGAAAACCTTCTGGCGTGCCGATTTGTGCCCCTGTTGGGTGAAGAGGGTTGGGAAGCTCGGTAATCCCCTACCCTACCACTTGATCCGGTCGCCCTCGTCCTCGATGCGGAATACCCAGGCGGCCATCCGCCCCGGCCGGAGGGTCTCGTCGGAGTGGCCATAGTCGTGATCTGACCGGGAGCCGGCATCCACACCGGGGCTCTCCCGCTGCTCTTTCAGGACGGTACTGATTCGTTCCTTCCACGTTTCCCAGTTCTGGGGCCTCAGGTCCACCCACCCGGCGTCGACAACATTGTCCTGGAGGGGACCTTCAGGCGGAAGCACCTTCACCACGGGGCCACGAAGCACCGTGGCGCCGTCCTGAACGAGAATGGGGACACCCGTGGAGACGATCCGCTGTCTGAAGTCGTCATCGGTGTCCACCAGAACCTGAGCCCTGGCGGCGGTTTCTTCCGGATCCAGCTGCGTGGCTGCCTCATAGGTCCTGAACAGCCGCTTCAGGATCGCGCCCTCGAAGAGGAGCTTGGTGAGACGGGGCGGCCCTAGCATTTCGTACGCTACCGATTCGACCCCCAGCTCGGCCTCCATCTCCTCCATACGATCGATGGCGGCGCTCCGAAGCACCCCGGCCCGGTAGGTGGGCCCCATGGTGGCCGCATCCAGGGAGGCGACGACGTCACGGCCCGTGGGGTGCGCCAGCACTTCCTGCAGTACGTTCGAGGCGATCTCCTCGGGTGTCACGAACTCCATGAGCCCCAGGGCCGTCAGGGTCTCGAACTCGCCCAGGGAGAACAGCCCGTTTTCCCCGGAATGCAGATACACGCCCTCGATGGGCTCGTCCAAACATCTGTATCCCCGGGAAGCCTCCGGGAGGAAGGCCTCGTCCAAGGGAAGGGGCGCCACCGCGTCGCATCGGTTCAGGGTGTGGTACCGGAACTTGATGGGACCGTGACCCAGGCCCTTCCAGCTGATGGCAGCCGTGGGCTTGATCTCCTTCACGGCCGGCCCGCCAGGGGTCCTGGCCATGAGATACAGAAGAAGCGTATGGGCTCCGGCCAGGCTGGATTTGGCCATGAGCATTCTGGAGGGACGCTCCTCCGAGTGGGTAAAGGGAATGTTCATCCCCATACCCCCGGTGCCCACGGTGCCGATTTTCAGGTATACCCTGGTTCCCACCTCGGTCATGCCCCGGAGAGAAACCTGGGTGTGCCGGATGAGCTGGGGCAGGTAGCTGGAGGCCAGGTGCTGCTCGACTTCTCTCCGATCCGCGCCGCCGTCCCGGGCACTTTTCAGGAGATCCATGGCGGAGCTGAAGAAGTTCTGATAGGCAAGGGCCCCGGCCGTGTTGATGGAGTCGATGACGATGTCAGGCTTCACGTCGACCAGTAGGGCACCCAAGGCCGACCGGTGGAAGACCTCGTCCGTCAACTCACCGTAAAGATCGTGAATGAGGAGGTCGAGGGCGGCCGGGTCCTCCAACAGCTCCGATCGGGGCCGGTCCTTCATCTCTGCCGGCACGAAGAGGTTCCCCCAATACGGATCGATGGCCGACTCGGAGTCCTTGAACTCCGCCCGCAACTCCGCCACGGACTCCTCCGCCTCCTCCTTCATGAGGCCTGCCACCACCACCCGCCGGGGGTTGTGATGTAGAAGGGCCCTGGCTACCGCTTCCCCCACCAGTCCTGCACCACCAAGGATCAGGACCGTGCTTCCGGTCAGCTCCGCTCCACCCACCTGTCGGGTCATCGTTTTGTCTCCGAACCAACGGACGCATGAAGCGCCCGGATCTCAGCCGTGTCTAGCTCTCTCCATTGTCCGGCCGGGAGCTCCCCCAACCGGATGGGTCCGAAGCGGACCCTCGAGAGGCGGGTCACCGGGTGGTTCACCGCCTCCAGGAGTCGCCTCACCTCACGCTTGCGGCCCTCCTGCAATTCGAGGTCCAAAAGTTCGCTATACTTCTGTGTTTTTAATATATTGAGCCTGGTTAAAG
>JABDNZ010000425.1 GCA_013043565.1 Gemmatimonadota bacterium
TCGCCCTCTTCCACCCGATCCAGCTCGCCCTCCATCCGGCTGGTAAAATCCACGTCGAAGATGTTTGGAAAGACCCTGACCAGCAGCTTCGCCACGGTGTCGCCAAGGGGAGTGGGAAAGAACCGCCGTTTCTCTACCTCCACGTACCCTCGATCCTGGATGGTGGAAATGATCTGGGCATAGGTGGAGGGCCGCCCGATCCCCAGTTTCTCCAACTCCCGAACCAAACTTGCTTCGCTGAACCGCGGGGGAGGTTGGGTGAAGTGCTGGTTGGGCTGAAGCTCTCGCAGGGCGCTGACATCACCCTCGACCAGCTCGGGGAGGGGTTCTAGGTCATCCAGCCGCTTGTGGTCCCCCCGCTCGGTGGTGTCAAGGTAGAGCCTGGTGAAACCAGGGAACTTCACGACGGATCCGGTCGCCCTGAACAGGTACTGGCGTCCCCCATTCCCTTTTTGATCGAAGTCCACCGTAGTCGTGTCATACACCGCCGGGGCCATCTGGCTGGCCACAAATCGGAGCCAGATGAGCTCGTAGAGTCGAGCTTCGTCCGGACCAAGAAAATCCTCCGCTTCACTGGGATGGAGGAGGGCATCCGTGGGCCGAATGGCTTCGTGGGCTTCCTGCGCCCCCTTTTGCTGTTTCCCTCCAAACAGCCTCGGGGATGGGGCAAGGTATGGTTTCCCCATCTGATCTTCGATCCAATCCCTTGCCTGGGACACAGCCGAGGGAGCTACCCTGGTGGAATCGGTTCTCATATACGTGATAAGGCCGACCAGGCCACGGCTTCCAAGCTCCACCCCCTCGTAGAGACGCTGTGCCGTCCGCATGGTGCGGCGGGCGCCAAAGCGGAGGCGTTTCGCCGCCTCCTGCTGCAGCGTAGACGTGGTGAAAGGCGGGAACGGGTTCTTTCGTCGCTCCCGGCGCTTCACCTCAGAGACCTGGAACGTGGTCCCGGAGAGGTCCTTCAGAACGGCATGGGCTTCTGCTTCCGTGCCCAGGGAAAAAGCCTTCCCGTCTATCTGGTGCAGTTTCGCCTGAAAAGCTTGGTCGTCCTTTTCAAGGAGGGCCAGGATGGACCAATACTCTTCAGCTTCGAAAGCCTTGATCTTGTCTTCCCTCTCACAGATCAGTCGGAGGGCAACGGTCTGGACCCTTCCGGCAGACAAGCCCGGCCGGATCGGTTTCCAGAGGAAGGGGCTGACCTGGTAACCCACCAGACGATCGAGAATCCTCCTGGCTTGTTGAGCCTCCACCTTCTCCATATCCAGGCTCCCGGCCTCGTCCAGCGCCCGGAGAACCGCTGATTTTGTGATCTCTCGGAAGGTGACCCGTTGGAAACGATCGGGTTCTTCCTCGTAGCCGAGCTGCTCCGCTACGTGGTACGCGATGGCCTCTCCCTCCCGGTCGGGGTCCGTGGCCAGGATCACCCTCTCCACCGTTTTCGCCTTTTTCTTCAACTCCTGAAGGATCTTCCCCTTTCCCCGGATGGTCACGTACTTCGGTTCGAACCCGTTCTCTACATCCACCCCCAGTTCTTTCGCCGGGAGGTCCCTTACATGCCCGACAGAGGCTGCCACCTCGAAGTCCTTACCGAGGTAGCGCCCGATCGTCCGAGCCTTCGCCGGGGACTCGACGATGACCAGCTTTCTTCCCTTCGTTCCCTTTGCCATTCCCGTCACTTATGTGGGGGTTAGAGGCGCGCCTATGCTCGCCCCGTCGCTTTCATGAGTTCCTCGATCTGTTCGGCCAGACGTTCGGGCTCGGCGCCCTCGGTATCAAGAGACACATGGGCAAGACTGTAAAAGCTCACCCGCTGCTCGAGAAGATCACTGGCCAGCTTCTCCGGATCAGGGCCAGCCAGAAGTGGGCGGGTTTCACCCTCTCTACCGGCCCGTCTAACGGCCTCTCCGGGGGAGACCTTCAACCACACGGACAACGTTCGCGGTGGAAGGTTCTGCATCCGTCCCTCTGCCACGGGCCAACCTCCGCCGGACCCCAGTACCACCTGCTCTTCGAGAAGAAGCTCCTCCCCCACCAACTTCTCCAGATCGCGAAAGTAACCCTCCCCACGCTGGTGGAATATCTCCTTAATGGGAAGACCTGCCCGGAATGAAATCTCTTCATCGAAGTCCCGAAAAGCCCAGGCCAACCGATTCGCCAGCGCACTCCCTACACTTGTTTTCCCACTTCCCATGAACCCCACGAGGAGGACTCGCTGGATCCTGGGTTCCGGGGATGGGGCCGCTTCGGAACCTCGCCCAGCTTGGTCACTGGTGGGGTAGGGGCCGGTCCCGTTCGCCTTTTTCACCGTTCCCGGTAGCCTCGCTGCCCCAGATGATCGAGGTACGATTCGAAGTTCCTTCGAACCTCCCCAATCGAATCCCCGCCGAACTTCCCCAGAAACGCGTCGGCCAGGACCAACGCCACCATGGATTCCGAGATCACAGCGGCCGCAGGGACGGCGCAGACGTCGCTCCGTTCCACCGCCGCGTTCGCCGGTTTTCCATCCCGCAAGTCAACGCTCCCAAGGGGTTTCCGAAGTGTAGAGATGGGTTTCATGGCCCCCCTTATAAGGAGAGGCTCGCCCGTGGTGATTCCACCTTCCAGGCCACCAGCCCGGTTGGAATCCCGGCCTAAACCTCCCGTCCGAGGGCGTTCCGGAGCCGGGACGATGGCATCGTGAACCTCCGAACCGGGAGTAAAAGCGCTCTGGAAGGCTGGGCCGATCTCCACTCCCTTCACGGCATGGACCGACAGGACGGCCTGTGCCAGGCGTCCATCCAGTTTTTGATCCCAGGACACGTGGCTTCCCAAACCCACCGGCACCCCCCTTGCCACCACCTCGAACACGCCCCCAAGGGTGTCCCCATCCTCTTTTGCTTGATCGATGGCCTGGACCATCGCCTCGGCTGCCCCAGGGTCCAGCGTACGAACCGGAGACGCATCGGCCGCTTCGTTCAGGTCCTCTGGAAGCGGATCAGGTGGTGTAGCTTGGACCTCCCCGATTGAGAGGACATGGCTTTCAACGCGGATCTGAAATTCGTGCAAAAAGCGCTTCGCCACCGCCCCACAGGCCACTCGAGCCGCCGTTTCCCTGGCGCTGGCCCGTTCCAGGATATCCCGAGTATCCCTCCGATCATACTTGAACACACCCACCACGTCGGCGTGCCCCGGCCTTGGAAGGTACATGGGCCGCAGAGCCTTCGGATTCTCCCCCGGATCCGGCGGATCGTGGGACATGGCCTTCTGCCAATTTTCCCAGTCCCTATTCCAGACCAGCATGGCCAGTGGAGAGCCCAGGGTCTCCCCTAACCGAACACCGGAGATGATCTCCGCCCTGTCCGACTCGATCTGCATCCTGCGACCTCTGCCGTGCCCCTGCTGCCGACGACGGAGTTCAGGATCCACATCCCTTTGGACCTGAAAGTCCAAGCCAGCCGGGATCCCCTCCAGCAGGGCCACCAGGCCACGCCCGTGGGACTCGCCAGCTGTCTTGAAGGAAATGGTATGGAGGCTCATGAGGCCAACCGCACGGATACGAAGGATTTGTGTGTCAACTCGGCTCCCCTCGGGCAGGTCGGACCGCGGTCGAACCCGCGTCGCCTGAACCAGCCCTACTAGCATAGAGAAAGTGGTGGGCCCGTCCAAGGGTAATACCAAAGCCCCCGACCACACGGCCGGGGGCGTTTTGGTTTTTGTAATGGGTAGGGGCCAGCCCCTGTTCCCTAACGGTTCGGGTGGTACTTCAAGATCTCACTCTTACGCACGGGCACGACAACCACCCCATCAGCGGAGGTAATGGCGAAGAGCCTGACCACGATACAAGAGTCATCGGTGATACCGTCCGCCGCGATAGGCAGGGTGAACTCCCCTCCATTGTACAGTTGGACGGCGTTCCCAATGGGGTCCCCGACCTTGTCCGTCACCGGGACGGTGGGGCAGGAGAGGCCGTCATTGTCCTCCGGGAACGGAAGGATCGCCTTGAGCGGCCCCGTGATCACGTCCCTGAGGGTGATCTGGCCAACCCGGATGAACTTGAACGTATCGATGATGTCGATGGTCCCGTCCGCGGTGCCCACGAATGCTAGGTGGGTGTCGGGGCGGTACTCGCCGGCCAGGTTCTCGAGAGTCTTCTGATGTGCGTGAAGGGGATGCAGGGCTGCCCCGGTACCCGTTCCCGCACCCGGAAGCTCGACCCGCCCGTTCAATTGGAGCTCGGTGTCGAAGAAATAAGCGCTCAGCCCTCGTGCGACACCCAGGGTCCCGTCGTAGTTCAGACCAACTCCGTGGACTTCGTCAGCGGCGTTGATGACCTCATCCCAAACCCGAAGCGTGGAGGAGAGATCGGTCGTATCACTCTGACTGGCCCGGTACATCATCACCCGACCGGTAGGCGTAGTCCCCCCTTCACCGATGAGGACCCATCC
>JABDNZ010000428.1 GCA_013043565.1 Gemmatimonadota bacterium
GTTCCGCCCTTTCCCTGAGGAGAAAGGCCCCGAATAGGAGCTCACCCACGGGCCGGGTGAGGTGGAACGGGTCCCAGCTCCTTGCCGTTCGGTCGTCAAAAAGAAATAGAGAAAAGCTCATGATCGATCCGGGTCTCGAAGGTGGGGCGGGAGAGCCTCGAGGAGGGATTTCAGATCCGGGGTCCTGCTCCTGTCGGCGACCAGGACGATATCACCGCTTCGGACCACGGCCAGTCCGTCGACCCCGAACAGGACGACCGATCCCTCCTCTGCCATCACCACGTTCTCGCGAGAGGCGACCGCGTAGACGGATCCCATGAGGATATTCCCGCCTTCATCCGCCACCTGGGTTCGGCTCAATGCCTCCCAAGAACCGACATCATCCCATTTGAAGGTGGCCCGGACACTGGCGACCCTCGAACTCCTTTCCAGCACAGCCTCATCCACCGAGATGGCCGGAGCCTGCCGGAAGAAGCCCTCAACGTCCCCGGCTTCCAGGAGATGGAGAAGACCGCCCAACTCCGGTGCCACGGCCCTGACCTCCTCCAGGAACACGCTTGCCTGCCAGATGAAGATTCCACTGTTCCATGCGTACCCTTTGTTCAGGTATTCATGGGCAGTTTCAGCATCGGGCTTCTCGACGAACGATCGAACCCAGAAACCCTCAATCTCTCCTGGAAGGTCGAGGGCATCCCCCTGCTGGATGTACCCATATCCTGTCTCCGGTCTCGTCGGAGGGATCGCCACCGTGAATAAGGCCTCGTGCTCTCGGGCCCCTCGGGCTCCGGACCGGATGACCTCGAGGAAGGCATCGAGGGGCTCGATTGCGTGATCAGCATGGAGGGAGACGAGGGTCGCATCGGAGTGGGTCTTGAGGATCTCCCAGGCTGCCCAAACCAGCACCGGCCCGGTGCCGCGAGCTTGGGGCTCGATCAGGAACGTTGCCGGATCCATCTCTCCCAATGCGTCTCGGAAGGGGTCGAGCAAGTGGGCGCCGGTGAGGATCCGTACCCGGTCCTTACGGGCCAGGGCCAGGGCTCGATCCAGGGTGTCCCGAATGAGGGGTCGATCCCCAACGAGTGGAAGGAGCTGTTTGGGTCGGCTCGGGGTGCTGGCGGGCCAAAACCGGGTTCCGGAGCCGCCAGCGAGGATGGTGACCCAAAGGGTCGGGTCAGGAGTTTCCGATGAGGCCGTGGATTCGGGCAAGGAGCTTTTTCGGGCTGAAGGGTTTGGTGAGGAAGTCGTCTGCTCCCAGGCGAAAAGCTGCTTGGCGGTCGGCGTCCTGCCCTTTTGCGGTCAGGATCACCACCGGTAACCCTTTACGATGACTCAGCCCACGAACAAAGCCCAGAACCTCGAGGCCGGTGTGCTCCGGCATCATGATGTCCAGGAGAGCCAGGTCGTAATGGGTGGAGGCTTGAAGCTCTTCCAAGGCCGCGGCCCCATCCATGACCTCCACGACATCGAAGCCTGAAGCTTCCAGAAATGTGGCGAGGATCCGTCGAATGTGGGGTTCGTCATCGGCCACCAGGATCCGTTTTTTTGGGGGAGCATTGTGGTCCTGGACCGACATGCCACGTTCTCCTCTGATCCTGGGGAATCTGCGGGGCGGAACCTATCCAGCGGGTGGTGTAAAGTCAAGAAACCCCTTGTCTTTGCAGGGTTGACACCTCTGTAACCTTTCCCGTAGTCTGTTCGGTCTAAAGAGCCCTGGATCTATGAAGAAAAAAGCAATGCATTCCGATATGACCGGAAAAGAAATTAGGGCCCCCCGTAGCCCCGCTTTGGTCGCCTCGGTCGTGGTGGCCCTCCTACCCCTGCTAGGCACCGTCGTTGCCTGCGATGACGACCTTTTTCAGGTGAACTGGGAGGAGAACCCCGATACCGCCTTCCTCTTCTCCCTGGCCCGGCCGGAGTTGAATCTCCTGTCGGGGTTCGATTTCATCGGCCGCAACCCGATCCCGATAGAATCCCCCGAGGCCACGGGGAAGTGGGACATGGTCTTGGACACCCATGAGGGCGGCTTGGTACTGCTTCCACCGAGTGCTCTGGGGATCTTTGGAGACAAGGCCCGGATCATCCCCATGGGTGACGTGGAGTTCGATGCGGTCAGGAGGGCTCCTGCCGACACCACCCAGTATATCGGGGACCAACCGGTTCCGGTTGAACTGGGCCACGTATATATCGTCCGGACACGCCAGCAGGCCGGGTTTTACGGTCGACAATGCGTTTACTATGGGAAATTCGAGCCGCTTGAACAGGATCCTGTGGCCGGGACTTTGTCCTTCATGTTCGATGTCAGCCCCGTCTGCAATTCGCGGAAGCTTTATCCTCCAAAATAGCTGAGCCTATGCTCGCCCTCCAATCGTTGCGGCATGACCCGGATTCGGCCAAGGCCGCCCTGGCAAAACGTGCCGATGAGGGACATTCGGCCGCGGTGGACGAAGTCCTTTCCATCGACCGTGCTCGCCGCGGCGCCATCGCGGAGGTCGAGAACCTCAAAGGCCGCCGGAACGAAGTCTCCAAGGAGATCGGGAGGCTCAAGCGGGATGGCCAGCCGGCCGAGGACCTGATTGCCGAGATGAGGTCCGTGGGAGATGAGATCTCGGAGTTGGACGCCGTCGTCTCTTCCTCGGATGATCGGATCCGGGAGATCCTCCTGGGGCTGCCGAACCTACCTCTCGCCGAGGTCCCCCCTGGTGGGGAAGAGGACAATGTTCTGGTCCGAGAGTGGGGTGACCGGGTCTCGTTCTCCTTCACGCCCCGCCCCCACTGGGAGCTGGGGGAGAACCTGGGGATTCTGGATCTCCCCCGGGGAGCAAAGGTATCGGGCTCGGGGTTTCCCCTCCTTCGAAAGAACGGTGCCCGCCTCCAGCGGGCTCTGGTCGACTTCATGATCGACCTCCACACCCTGGAGCATGGGTATGAGGAACTGCGCATACCCTACCTCGTGACCGAGGAGTCCATGGTGGGGACGGGGCAGCTCCCGAAGTTTGCGGAGGAGTCCTACTTCACCCAACGGGATGGCCTGTGGTTGGTGCCCACCGCGGAAGTCCCGGTGACGAACCTCTACAGGGACGAGTTACTGACTGCCGGCGAGCTTCCCCTGCGCTTCACCGCCTACTCGCCGTGTTTCCGCCGGGAGGCGGGGGCAGCCGGGAAGGACACCAGAGGACTTCTGAGGGTGCATCAGTTCGACAAGGTGGAGCTGGTTCGATATGAGACCCCGGAGCGAAGCCGGGAGGCCCTGGAGGAACTCACCCGTGAGGCCGAGATCGTCCTTCAACGCCTCGGTTTGGCCTACAGGGTGGTCATCCTTGCCGCAGGGGACCTCGGGTTCTCCAGCGCCATGACCTACGACTTGGAGGTTTGGGCGCCCGGAGTGGAAAAATGGCTGGAGGTGTCCAGCTGCTCGCTGTTCACCGACTACCAGGCACGGCGGGCGAACTTGAGGTTTCGGCCTGCTCCAGGCGGGAAACCCGAGTTCCTCCACACGCTGAACGGATCGGGCTTGGCCCTACCTCGACTCATGGTGGCTCTCCTGGAAACCTACCAGGATGAAGGCGGGAGCGTGTTGCTGCCTGAGCCGCTCCACCGCTATACCGGGTTCACCCGGATGGATCCTTCTTGAGGCTTCGCAACTGGCCCGTAGCCCTGGCGATTCTCTTCGTCGCCCAGCTGGTCTGGTATCTGGTTTATACCCAGCGACTGGTCGAGGCCCTCCGTGAAAACGCCGAGGGACTGTCCCAGATCTACGCCTACGTCCAGGAGGGAATGCACGGTGTCGAGCCCCCTCCCGCGGACCAGATCCTCATCGACCTCCAGTCCATTCTTCTGACTTCCGAAGTTCCCATGGTTCTTTCGGGCGTGGGGGACACGATTCTGGCGGTGGCAAACCTGCCCTTCGAGGCCGATCTAACCCTGTCGGAGGACCAGTTCCGAGTGCGACAGTATGTACGGGAGCTCGATCTCGAGCATCTGCCCAGCGGAGACCCGAATGTGGCTCTGATTCACTTCGGGGACCCTCCCGAGGTTCGGAGCCTGAGGTGGATTCCCTTCTTTCAGGCTGGCGGCCTCCTGATCACGGCATTCTTGGGAATCCTCTCCATTCGGGTCCAAAGAAGGTCGGAGGCTGAAAGAGCATGGACCTCCATGGCCAGGGAGCTGGCTCACCAGCTCGGGACCCCCATCTCCTCCTTACAGGGGTGGTTGGAGCTTCTCCGGCTGGAACCCGGGGAGCGGCCCAAAGGGCTGGTCGAGGGGGAGATTGCCGGCGAAATCGCCGCGGACCTGAGCCGATTGGAAAAGATCAGCCACCGTTTCGAGCTCATCGGGATGGAACCGAAGTTGGAAGAGGTCAGCCTTCAGGGGATTCTGGAGGGACTCGAAAGATACCTGAGGGTCCGGATACCGCGCCTGTCTGCCGGGGTGAACCTGAAGTTGGATCTTCCCGCCGATCTTCCAGCGGTCCGGGGAAATGCGACACTACTGACCTGGGCCTTCGAGAATGTGTTGAAGAACGCCTTGGACGCCCTCGGGGGCACGGGCGGGACGATTCAGATTCGTGCCACTCGGGAGGCTCGGCGACAAGTCCTCGTTTCCATCAGCGACACCGGACCGGGGGTCCCCCTCGAGGTCCGAGGGGGCCTCTTCGAACCCGGCGTGACCACAAAGGAACGAGGATGGGGTGTCGGGTTGGCC
>JABDNZ010000430.1 GCA_013043565.1 Gemmatimonadota bacterium
AATCGTAGATGTCCCCAGCTACAATGTCTCAGTGGGTGACGTGATCGCGGTGAAGGCAAAATCCCGAAAGCTCGGCCTCGTTGAAGAGAGCCTGGAGTCTCGGACTCGTCCGGAGCTCCTGGAATGGCTCGCCCTCGACGAGAAGAACCGGATCGGACGGATGGTGCGGAAGCCGTCGAGGCAGGATATCCCGTTGGCTGCTCAGGAGCAGCTCATCGTGGAGCTCTATTCCAAGTAGGGTGGTGCGGCCCGACCCTGAATGCCAGGGTCGAGAACGCTGGAACCATGGCGGTCGTCGAAAGCTGATGCCCCAAAAGGCACGGAGGATACGGTGGAGTTAGATCTGACTGGACTGGTGCTTCCCGAGCGGGTTGAGATCGCAGAGCTTTCCGAGGACGGAAAGTCGGGCCAGTTCATTATCGAACCCCTGGAGAGGGGGTTCGGGTACACTCTCGGAAACCCGGTGAGGAGGGTCCTTCTCTCGGGCCTCCGAGGGGCGGCGGTCTGGGGCTTTCGGATCGACGGTGTGGTCCACGAGCACCAGACCATACAGGGTGTGGTCGAGGACGTACACCAGGTGATCCAGAATCTGAAGTCTCTGGTTGTCAGTCTGGATGAAGATGTGGACGAGGCCACCCTGGAGATTCAGGTGAAGAAGGCAGGTCCGGTAACGGCCGCCATGGTCACCCCCACAGGGTCCGCTGAGGCCCTCGACCCCGACCATCACATCCTCACGTTAGAGGAGGACCGGGAGCTCAGAATCGAGTTGCTGGTCAACAAAGGCCGCGGGTTTGTCTTGGCGGATCAGCACGAGCTCCCCAGGGGTGCCCCGGTGGATCTCGTCCGCATCGATTCGGTCTACAACCCGGTGCGCCGAGCCAACTTCTCGGTCGAGGAGACTCGGGTCGGACAGCGGACCGATTTCGATCGCCTGGCGCTTTTTGTGGAAACCGACGGATCGTTGGACCCGGAGTCAGCGGTTCGCTACGCTTCGGATCTGGTTCGGAAGCACCTGGAATACATGCTTTACTTCGGTGAGGGAGGGATTCCTCAAATCGCGCCTCCGGGTGCGGTCCCGGTGCCGGAGCGCCTCCAGGACCTCTTCAATCGGCCCATAGAAGACCTTGCCGAGCTCTCGGTACGGTCGCGGAACTCCCTCCAGAAGGAGGACATCCAGACGCTGGGTGATCTGGTTCAGAGGACCGAGGAAGAGATGTTGGCTATCGAGAACTTCGGGAAAAAATCTCTGAAGGAGATCTCGGACTTTCTCGAGGAACATGGCCTTCGGTTTGGCATGAAGTTGGAGGAGGGCGATGACGGCCAGCTCTTCTTCCTCGAGGAAGAGGGCATGGAGGCCGTCGAGACTGGCGAAGAATAGAGCTGCAGGTACTCCGGTCCCGGATGAGATCGCCTTCCGACTTGGTGGGGGGGCGGATCCGGGTCTTTGGATACTAGGCAGATGGAACCCTAAGCCCTAGGTTAGGACGCGACCGATGCGACATCGGAAAAAGGGCCGAAAACTGAACCGAACCGCCGCCCACAGAAAGGCGGTTCTTCGGAACATGGCTACGTCGCTCTTCCGGCACGAACGGATCGAGACGACCACGGCCAAGGCCAAGGAGCTCCGCCCCTTTGCAGAGCGGTTGATCACTCTGGCGAAACGGGGCGATCTTCATGCCCGCCGGTTGGCGGCAAGGAAGATCTCGGACCGAGAGGTACTCGGAAAGCTCTTTGACGACCTTGGTCCGCGGTTTGCCGAACGTCCGGGTGGTTACACCCGGATCTTGAAACTCGGCCCCCGCCGGGGCGACGCGGCAGAGATGGCCCTTATCGAACTGGTGGAAAAGGGTTCTGAATAAAAGGAAAGGGACACGGACCATGGCCAACTTCGGATCCCGCAGAGGGTTTGCAGACAAGCTCACCCTCCCTTTGATGATCTTGGCATTCCTTGCGGTCGTCGGCTTTCTCTTTTGGCTGAACGTCACGGCCGAACCGACGCAGATCGTCATCGAGGAGGCGGCGGAGAGAAGCACCACAGCCTCGGCAATCTTGGCCGTTTCGGACTTCCTCGCCGACGCCGGCCAGTATGAAGGGCAGGTGGTGGAGGTAACGGATGCCAGGGTCGCCAGCCGGCTGGGAACCCAAGCCTTCTGGATCGGGCCCGATGACCGTCCGTTCCTCGTAAAGATGGATCCGGACCTGGTGGCCGCCGGGACGGAAGTTCTTATTGAACAGACAGTTACTCTCGTAGGGTCGGTCTGGAACATGACCGATTCGACCCATGCGGCCTGGGACGGCCAGGGGGCTTTCCCGAACGAGGGGGACAAGATCGTGGCGGAGTTCGCAATCGGGTCGCCGTTCCTGGAGGTCACGGAGATCGTGACTCCGGAAGCGGCCGGCGGAGACGCCGGCTCTGGTGGTTCGAGCTAGGTATACCGAAGGAACTGAAGGAATAGACCGATGGCCAGAGTGTGCTATGTGTGTGGCAAAGGGCCCGCAACGGGGAACAACGTGAGCCACGCCCACAACAAGACCCGTCGTCGTTGGCTGCCGAACCTACAGCCGGTGAAAATCCAGTTGGACGACGGAAGCAACCGCCGCGTAAGGGTTTGCACGAACTGCATCAAGTCCGGGCGAATCAAGAAAGCCCCTGCGAAGAAGAAGGCCGAGGCCGTCGGATAGGGGCTCAACCCTGGCGTTTTGCTGGGATAGAAGCCGCCGACCTTTGGGGTCGGCGGCTTCTTTTTTCGCCTCTTTCCGGTTGGATCAGGCTGGTTGGTGATTTAGCTTTGGAAAAGGATGTTTACTCCAGCGCCTTCCATCTCTTCGGGAGTGTGAGTCTTCCAGATGTCCCAAGAACTCCTCGGCCCAAAAGCCTAGCCCGGTGTCCAGGCACCTGATCCAGCCCCATGGTGGGGAGTTGAAGGAACTCCTCGCCGAGGGATCCCGGAGGACGGACCTCCGGGAGGCGTCCAGGGACTGGCCGTCCTGGGGCCTCACCGACCGGCAGACGAGGGACCTGGAGCTGCTGATGAACGGCGGCTTCAGCCCGCTGGGCGGGTTTTTGGATCAGGAGGATTACCGGAGTGTCGTGGACGGGATGCGACTCTCCGACGGTACTCTTTGGCCGATCCCCGTCACACTCGATGTGACCCGGGAGTTGGCAGAGGGGCTGAGTGGGGGCCAATCCCTGGCCCTTCGGGATCGGGAAGGAGTCCTTTTGGCCGTCATGACCGTCGGGGAGGTTTGGGAACCGGATCGACGGGAAGAAGCCGAGAAGGTTTTTGGGACGACAAGCCTCGACCATCCAGGCGTGGACCACCTCCTCAGCCACACCAACCCGGTATATGTGGGGGGTGTGGTGGAGGGTGTCCGGCCTCCGGTCCACTATGATTTCAAGCGAGACCGGCACACCCCGAGGCAGTTGCGGGAGGAGTTCTCCAGACTGGGTTGGCGGAGTGTGGTCGGTTTCCACACTCGAAACCCCATGCACAGGGCCCAGGTGGAGTTGACCCTCAGGGCCGCACGGGCAGCCCAAGCCAACCTCTTGATACACCCGGTCGTGCGGATGACCCAGTCGGGGGACCTGGACCACTACACCCGCGTGAGATGCTACGAGGCGGTCCTCTCCCAGTACCCTCAGTTCACGGCAAAGCTCTCCCTGTTGGACATGGCATCCCGTCTAGCGGGGCCACGGGAGGCCCTCTGGCATGCCATCATCCGGAAAAACCATGGCTGCACCCACTTCATCGTGGGCCAAGATCACGCGAGCCCCGTGGTCAAACCCCAGGGAGAGCCATTCTACGGACTCTATGAAGCCCAGGACCTCTTTTCGAAGTTCGAAGATGAGCTGGGGGTCACCATGCTCCCATTCCGGATGTTGGTCTATGTGAAAGAGCGGGATCAACACCTGCCTGTGGACGAGCTCCCCGAGGGGGTCACGACCCTCTCCATGTCCGCTTCGGACCTACGGGCCCGGTTGGACGACGGTCGGGAGATCCCCTCATGGTTCACGTTCCCCGATGTGGTGAAAGAACTGCGCCGTAGAAACCCTCCACGGCACAAGAAGGGTTTTACCGTGTTTTTCACCGGGTTGTCCGGTTCCGGAAAGTCCACGATTGCCAACGTGCTCCGGACCAAGCTACTCGAAGCTGGCGGGAGGTCCGTCACCCTCCTGGACGGGGACATCGTTCGCCGGAACCTCTCCAGCGAGCTCGGTTTCAGTAGGGAGCACCGAGATCTCAACATTCTCCGCATAGGGTTTGTGGCTTCGGAAATCACGAAGGGTGGAGGGATTGCGCTCTGCGCACCCATCGCCCCATACGCCCCTGTCCGTAAACAAAACCGTGAGCTAGTGTCTCAGTATGGGGGATACGTGCTGGTCCATGTTAGCACCCCCATTGAAGTGTGTGAGAGCCGAGACCGGAAGGGTCTGTACGCGAAGGCCAGGGCAGGGATCATCAAGGATTTCACAGGGGTTTCGGATCCGTATGAAACCCCCGAAGACGCCGACGTGGACATCGACACCTCCGACATAACTCCTGAGGAGGCAGCCCAGCAGGTTTATCTCTTCCTGGAAAAGGAAGGGTATATCGGGCCCGCCTCCGGCTGACCTTCCACCATGACCGGCTCGAGACCGACCAAGCCTCGGTTTCACCGGTCCTCCCCAGAATCGACGTCCAATCAATGCCCCGCGAAAACGATCTGATCCGGATTAGGGAAGCTCTGTTGGCCGCCGCAGAGGCGATTCGACCTTTTATTCCCGGGGCGGTGGAGTACGACGAGAAGAGTAGTCGGGGAGACCCGGTCACCGCAGCCGATCTCGCCGCGAACGAGGTCCTTCTCGAAATCCTCCCGGGTGCCGACGAGGGATGGCTCTCGGAGGAAACGGCCGATAGCCCGCATCGCCTCCGACATCGTAGGGTCTGGGTTGTCGACCCCCTGGATGGCACCCGGGAATTCGTGGATGGGGTCCCCGAGTGGTCCATCTCCGTGGGCCTCGTAGAGGACGGCGTGCCGGTGGCCGGTGGGATCTTGAGCCCTTCCACCGACCAGCTGGTCCTGGGCGCAGTGGGCATGGGCGTCACCCTGAACGGAGAAAAAAGCGGGCCTACGGGACTCAAGAGCCTCGATGGGGCGGTGATTCTCGCGTCCAGGAGCGAGTGGAAGCGCGGGGAATGGGATCGATTCGCCCCAGCCCCTTTCACCGTGGAACCGTGTGGCTCCGTGGCCTTCAAACTGGCCCAAGTGGCGGCTGGTTTGGCCGATGGCACCTGGACGCTGGTGCCGAAGCACGAGTGGGACGTGGCGGGCGGGGCGGCTTTGATGCTGGCCGGCGGGGGAACGCTCCTCCACGCCGATGGGTCCCGTCCCCTTTTTAATCAACCGAACCCAAAGCTGCCCAATTTCCTGGCCGCCACGGAGGAGTTACTCCAGGAGTTCAGGGCGGGCTGGCTGGCCTGAAGCCCCGGGATCGGGAACAGAAATCCTTTGGCCGGTTGACATCGGGTGCGGGAAACCTCCTCTTCCGGCGTGACATGAACAAAACCTCCACGGATTCGAGAAAGAAACAATGAAAGTCACCGTCATTGGCACCGGATATGTGGGCCTCGTGGCCGGGGCGTGCTTTGCCGAAACAGGGAACGACGTGATCTGTGCCGATATCGACGAGGAAAAAATCGAAAGCCTCTCGAGAGGGGAGATCCCCATCTATGAGCCGGGGCTGGAAACCCTCGTGGCGAACAACATGGCCTCGGCGAGACTCCGGTTCACCACGGACATTACGGATGCAGTCCGCGCATCGGAGATCATCTTCATCGCGGTGGGTACACCCCCCGATGAGGACGGCTCGGCCGATCTGCAGCACGTCCTTTCCGTTGCCAAGAGCATCGGCCAAGCCATGCAGCGAGAGAAGATCGTCTGCACCAAGAGCACGGTGCCGGTGGGCACGGCCCAAAAGGTCCGAGAGACCATCGAGGAGGAGACGGACATCAAGGTCCACGTCGCTTCGAACCCGGAGTTCCTGAAGGAGGGGGCGGCGGTCAACGACTTCATGAAGCCGGACCGAGTCGTTCTCGGAGTGGATTCCGCCTTCGCCGAAAGACACCTGTCCGAGGTCTATCTGCCTTTTGTGCGAACGGGGAACGCCATCCACACCATGGACATCGCCGCAGCCGAGATCACGAAGTACGCAGCAAATGCCATGTTGGCCGCCCGGATCTCTTTCATGAACGCGATCGCCCAACTGTGTGAGGCGACGGGGGCCGATGTCGACATGGTGAGGAGGGGCCTCGGATCGGATAAGCGAATCGGATCGGCGTTCCTATTCCCGGGTGTGGGATACGGAGGATCATGCTTTCCGAAAGACGTGAAGGCCCTGATCCGCATCATGAGGGAACACGGGGCCGACGCAGGGATCCTGGAGGCCGTGGAGGAGGTCAACGAGCAGCACAAGCGCTTCCTGCTGAACCGGGTCTACGAGCGTTTCGGGAAAGACCTTTCCGGTCGTCGTTTTGCGGTGTGGGGGCTGGCCTTCAAACCGAACACGGACGACATGCGGGAGGCCCCCAGTCGAGTGACGATCCCGGCCCTCCTCGACCGGGGTGCCACAATCGCGGTCCATGACCCGGTGGCCATGGAAGAGGCGGGTCGCCACTTCGGAGACAGGGTGGATTATCACAGGAACAACTACGATGCCCTGAACGGAGCCGATGCTCTCCTGATCCACACCGAATGGCTACCCTACCGGAGGCCCGATTTCGTTCGAATGAAAGAAGCGCTGGCTGAGCCGGTGGTCCTGGACGGCAGGAACCTCTACCGGCCCGAAACCATGAGGGAACTTGGGTTCGAGTACCATTCCGTAGGGCGTCGGGCCGTTACCCCAAAAGGAAAGTAGGAGACCGGAATGAGGGTTCTGATCACGGGAGCGGCCGGTTTTCTGGGCTCCCACCTGGTGGACCGTTTCCTGGCCGGGGGACACCGGGTCGTGGGCGTGGACAACTTCGTCACGGGAACCTGGAGGAACCTGGAGCACCTGGAAGGGGCGGATGAGTTCTTTTTCATCGAGCACGATATCTCGAATCCCCTCTTCCTGGCCGAAAGGGTGGACGGGGTGCTTCACTTTGCCTCCCCCGCCAGCCCGGTGGACTACCTGGAGCTTCCCATCCAGACCTTAAAAGTCGGAAGCCTCGGGACCCACAACTCCCTTGGGTTGGCCAAGGCACACGGTGCCCGGTTTCTTCTGGCGTCCACCTCGGAGGTGTACGGAGACCCACAGATTCACCCCCAATCGGAGGAGTACTGGGGCCATGTGAACCCAATCGGGCCTCGTGGCGTGTACGATGAAGCCAAGCGGTTCGCCGAGGCGATCACCATGGCGTACCATCGGTACCACGGCCTGGAACCCCGCATCGCCCGGATCTTCAACACATATGGGCCCAGGATGCGTCCCGCGGACGGGAGGGTCGTCTCCAACTTCATCGTCCAGGGACTCCGAAGGGAGCCGATCACTCTTTACGGGGACGGGAACCAAACCCGTTCTTTCTGTTTTGTCGACGACGAGGTCGAAGGTCTTTTTCGGCTGTTCTTCTCTGACTATTCCGATCCCATGAACATCGGGAACCCCATAGAATTCACTATTCGTCAGCTGGCTGAGTTGGTGCTGGAGGAGACTGGCGGAGGGTCGGATTTGGTGGAGCATCCACTGCCCCAAGACGATCCGAAGGTACGGCAACCGGACATCTCCTTGGCAAAGGCTCAGTTGGACTGGGAGCCTCGCACTGACCTTAGGGATGGCTTGAGAAAGACCGTCCCATACTTCCGCAACCTGGTGGAAAAGGAGGGAGCCAAGGCTCGGACGTTGAGCTGAAGGCTCCTGACAACGATGACCGTCCTTCTGACTGGTGCAGCCGGGTTTATCGCCTCCCAACTCGCCGAGCGTCTCCTCGCCGACTCCTGCCCCGTGGTGGGGCTGGACAACTTCGACGATTTCTACGACCCCGCCATCAAAGAGGCCAACCTCACTCGGGCCTTGGACCATGACGCGTTCGACCTTGTCCGCGGGGACATTCGGGACGAGAGCGCCTTGGCCTCCCTCCCGGAGCGGATCGACACAATCGTTCACATCGCGGCCAGGGCAGGCGTACGACCCTCCATCGCCCAACCGGCTCTCTATTACGATGTAAATGTCACGGGGACCCTCAAACTCCTGGAGTTCGCCCGGGAGCGGGGAATCACACGCTTCGTCTTCGCCTCCTCCTCATCAGTGTACGGGAATAACGAGAAGACCCCGTTCGCCGAGGCCGATCCGGTGGACAACCCCATTTCTCCATACGCCGCCAGCAAGAAGGCCGGCGAGCTCATGAGTCACGCCTACACCCACCTGTATGGAATCACCTGTCTCTGCCTCCGTTTTTTCACCGTTTACGGGCCACGGCAACGCCCCGACCTCGCCATTCACAAGTTCACCAGGCTCATGGCCGCCGGGAAGGAAATCCCCATGTTCGGGGACGGGAGCTCCCGACGGGACTACACCTACATAGAGGACATTCTGCAGGGGGTGGAGGGCGCCCTCGAGTGGGTTGGGGCCAACCCGGGTGTCAACGAGGTCGTGAACCTGGGGGAGAGCCGAACCATCAGTCTCCGGGAGATGATCGATGTGCTTGGGGAGGAGATGGGCGTGGAGCCGAGGATCCGACCGCTTCCGGAACAACCCGGCGACGTAACGCGTACTTACGCCGACATCTCCAAAGCGAGGAAGCTTCTAGGGTACGATCCAGAATGGGAGTTCCGGGAGGGAATAAAGGCTTTTCTGGAGTGGTTCCACGAGAGGCGGGTCGAAGTCGGTTCTTGAGGCACCTTCAGGCTATCCCTAGACCAGACCGCTTCTGTGGGACTAGTTTTGAGGATCAAATCGACAAAGGGGGCTGTTCCCCCACCACCCAAGGAATTGCTTGGGAAAGACGAATATGTCTGACACCGGAAACCTCTCGGCGAAGCAGCTTATCGAGAGAGGCATCTGTGCCTGGGAACGGGCCGACTATGAGGCTGCCCTGGATCTGTTCCAAGCGGTTCTGGAACAACATCCCGGTTTTGCCGACGTTCACAACAAGGCGGGTCTTTGCCTTGCCATGCTGGGTGATCCTGAGGCGGCCTTGGAGGAGTTCGACAAGGCCTTGGCCATTTCCGACACCTACGCCGAAGCCCATCTGAATCGGGCCATCGTCCTTCAGGGCCTGGGGCACTTCGAGGAGGCCCGACGCCACCTCAAGAGAGCCGACGAGCTGGATCACTGGGAGTCGGAAGAATTCCCCTCGGATGTGGGCCACAAGATCGCTATTGCCCACGCCAAGTTGGGGGACCTCTACCTTCTGGCCGATCATCCCGAGGAAGCGGCGGGTGAGTACCGGAAGGCCTTGGCGGTTCGGACTCGATTCCTCGATATCCGATCGAAGTATGCCGAGGCTCTGATCGGGATGGGGCGGTGGGAGGATGCCCAGGAGCAGCTGGAGACGATCCTGGAGAACAACCCGGGCTTCACCAGCGCCAGACTCCGCCTCGGGCTGGCCCTTCACCGCCAGGGTGAAGACGCCAGAGCCCGGAAGGAATGGGAACGGTGCGTCGAAGATGATCCGAGGGACATGAGGGCCAAGGCCTACCTGGCCTCCCTGGGCGAAGGATAGAAGCCCATGGGATAGGGTCCGCTGGCACGAATGCTGCTTTTATCCGAGGCCGCGTCCCTTTTCGGGCGCGGCTTCGTTAGGTTCAACAGGCTGTAAACCTCTTTTCGGCGACCTTCACGGTTGATTGGGAATGACTCGTTTCGAGACGGTCGGGCACCCAGGGTGCCACATATGGCGGCTCCTGGCGCCCCTCTTGTTCGTCCTCCTGGCGGCGAGCTGCACGCCTCTGAATGAAGAAGGCAGCTCGATACTCCGAGGTGACCAGGCCTTCGCCGCCGGGAATCTGGAGGAGGCCCTGGCCGAATACCGTCTGGCCCTCAGGCAAGGCGCGTCCGACGCAGAGATCTATGCCCGGGTCGCCCATACCTACGTCGCGCTGAAGCGGATCGATGAGGCCCGGGAGCATTACCGCCTTGCCGTAGCTCAGGATTCTTCTTTCACCGATCAGGCCCTTTCGGATTTCGTCCGATTGGCCCGGGAAGAGAATCGGATCGGAGACCGACCTGGCATGGCCTCCGCAGTAGAGACTGCTCTGGAGTTTCGGGCCGGAATCAGTCTGGAAGATCTGGTCCTCCCCCTGGCCCAACACTATTCGGACCTGGGTGAGTACGGCCGGGCTCTTCCTTTCTACCAAAAGGCCCTTTCAGGCCTCGATCCGGACTCCCTTCCCAGAGTTCTTTTTGAAGCCGCGGTGGCATATGACGAGCTGGGGGACTGCGAGAGCGCCGTGATCTACTATGAGGATTACCGAGAGCGGCTGCCACGACAGCGTCGGACGGAGGTTCACTGGCGCCTCGGTCACTGCGCCTTCGAGCTGGCCGAGGCCCGAAT
>JABDNZ010000434.1 GCA_013043565.1 Gemmatimonadota bacterium
GATCGGTGCTACCGACACTCCGCGTCGACAGAGTGGTCATTCCAAAATCGTGGAAAGGCTCCATCCACGCACCGAAGATTTTCCGGACATGCTCGTTGCCCTGAAGCCAGATTCCGCGGTAGAGGCCGGGACCGTAGTCCTGGTTGAAGTAGACCGAAAACTTCTCGTAACCGGGCTTGGTCCCGACCCTCGGGTCGCTTGGGTCCCCGAAGTGCTCCAGCACGTACTCCCGTGAGCCGTGGAGGCCCTGTTCTTCCCCGGCCCAGAGAGCCACCCGAATCGTGCGGCGAGGTGAAACATTCAACGCCTTCAGGATCCGCGCCGCCTCGAGGACCACCGCCACACCGGACGTATTGTCGCTTGCGTTGGGACTCGCATGCCAGGTGTCGAGGTGGGCCCCCATCATGACCACTTCATCGGCAAAATCCGAACCCGCGATCTCCCCGAGGACGTTGCTGGCTTCCTGGCGGTTCTCACCGATCTTGTTTCGGACCTCGACCTCAATGGTGACCGGAATTTCTCGTTCCACGATCCGATACATCCGGTTGTAGTGTTCCGGGGTGATGGCCACGATTGGGGGGCCAGCCAAACTCTCTTCCCGGCCCCAGCGGTCCGCCCGGGTGCCCGGACGGGCAAAACCTCGGACGGCACCCATCCAGCCGCTGTTGCACTCCAGCACCACGGCAACCCCCTCGTCCCGGTAGAACGCGACCCGCTCCTCCGATCGGAGAAGATCGGGGTTCCGCGGGACGGGAGGGGGCCCAGGGGAGGCCGGCAGCACGTCCTCCTCCAGGGCCTTCAACTCCTCCGCCGATCTCCGGGGCACCCCTTCCCGGATCCGCGTCAAATCCACCTCCGCAGGTGGTGTTGAAAGAACGGCCAACCCGGATAGGCGGCCCCGGTACCGTTCCAGATCCTGGACCGTCCTCACGTCGGCGATCACCACTTCCACCTCCATCCGGCCAGCCGTTCCCGGCGTGTGGGCCAGAGGATACCCCACCATGGGCTGGTAGTCGGGCTCCAAGAGGTGAAGGGACACATACTCGTTGTCCCAGCTCACCCCATAGTCCATGAAAGGCTCGATGGCCACGTCGGTCAGCCCTATTCGCTCCATCTCGGCCTTCGCCCAGGCCTGGGCCCTGGTCATCCCATCCGAGAGGGTGAGGCGGGCGCCCAACACATCGGTCATATAGCTCAAGGTTTGTTGGAGCTGGGAGCGCTGTAGCCCTTCCTCTCGGATCTTTGCCACCGTGGCCCAGTCCACTGATGTGGTATGGCCTTGGTCCGTGGATGCCTGGCCATGGACCGAAACTGCGGGGGCGGAAACAAGCAGGACGAGAGCCACAGCGTGTGGAAGAAGAAATCTCGCGGTCCGCATGGCTGCTCCTCGGCAGAAGAGTGTTGAACCCAGGATGGGGACCGGGGCCGGACTCGAGGCGAGCCCCTGTCCCGGGAGACCGGCAACCTCTCGCCGGGACCCTAGGCTATGAGGGAGCCCCGTGTCAAACCGAAGGCTCATCGTTTCCGGTTGAGGCAAAAAGCGTGGCAGCGCTCTGAAAGATGGTTTGTCGCGGTAGGAATCGGTTGGGTCCCGCCACATCCCCCGAGTTGCGGGGAATCCTGCCCATCAACAACATACGAACGTGATGCTTCCTGCTGCATGTGCGTGAGCGCGGGGCCGCACCCTGGATCGGCAGCCAGGGAGGGACCAACGGTGGACCCCACGCCTACGTCGAATCCACCTTCGGAGTAGACTGATGAGCAAGGACTTCATTCCGTTCGCGCAGGAACGAGTGATGTCGAAGTGGGAGAACGTCGTCGATTACAACCTCGGTGACAGCGGCGTTCATCCCATGACGACCCAAGAGCTGATCGACGATCCGGTGGTAAGCGAGGAAGTGCTCTCAATGGGTCTCTACCATCCTCAGGCGAATGGCATTTTGGAATTGCGAGAACACATTGCTCTGCTGTATCCGGGAGCCTCTCCGGACAACGTGCTCGTCACGAGCGGTGCTGCCCAGGCCAACTTCACATCGCTGTGGGCGTTGCTGAGTCCAGGCGATGAGATCGTGGTTTTGTTACCCAACTACCTTCAAATCTGGGGGGTTGCAAAGAACTTCGGGCTCCAGGTCAAGACCTTTCGCCTGAGGGAAGACCGGGGTTGGGCCTTGGATCTCGATGAGTTGAATGGCACGGTGTCGGACAAGACCAAGCTGATCGCCGTTTGTAATCCAAATAACCCTTCAGGCCACATCATGACCCCCCAGGAGATGGACGGGGTCGTGGCCGCTGCCGCTCGAGTGGGTGCGTGGCTTCTGGCAGACGAGGTCTATGCCGGGACGGAGCGAGCCACCGATGAGGTCACGGCATCGTTTTGGGGACGCTACGACCGGGTTCTGGCCATCGGCAGCATGTCGAAAGCGTATGGCATGCCGGGGCTTCGTATCGGTTGGATCGTAACCACGAAAGACCTTGTCGAGGAGGTCTGGGCCCGCCAGGAATACGTCACCATAGGTAGCGCGATGCTCGACAACAAGCTGGCTGCCTATGCCCTTTCCCCGGAGGTGCGCCCCCGGGTCGTGGCTCGAACCCGAGACTTCGTGCGCAATGGCTACGGTCACTTCGAACGTTGGGCCAAGGGCCACGGCGAGTTGTTCACCTGGGTCCCACCCCAGGCTGCGCCCATCGCTTTCGCTCGCTATGATGCGGACATCAACTCGTCCGACTTCGGGATGCGTTTGATTCATGAACAAAGCGTCCAGATCGTACCGGGCGACCACTTTGGCATGGACGGCTACCTGCGCTTTAGTTTCGGCCTCCCGGAAGATTACTTACTTGCCGGGCTTGCACGCATATCCCAGTTGATTGCCACGATCCCCTGGTGACCTTGCCCCTTCCGGGGCGGGGACCTGTGGGTGATCTCATTAGGGGGAACCGGATGATGAAGACGTTTGGATCCGCGGCGCTCCTGTTGGCCACCGCTTCGCTTTCGGGTCTATGGTCCATTCCTTTGTCGGGAGACACCGTTCCACCGATTTCTTTTTCGGAAGTTGCGGCAGACACCATCGATCCGACTCTTTTCGCCGGATTGAAGTGGCGAGAAATCGGTCCCTATCGCGGTGGCCGGGTCACCGCCGTCACGGGCGTGCCCGGGAACGACCAGGTCTATTACAT
>JABDNZ010000440.1 GCA_013043565.1 Gemmatimonadota bacterium
GCGCCCAGGATCACGACCCACACCGACGGTTCTGGAAAGACCTGCCACCGGAAGACGTCGGTAGGCAGCAGGACGAACCAGGCGATATGGAAAAGGGCCAGGAGCAGGGTGGCAACTTTGTCGGACCGAGGTTGGTTCTTCGTCGCTCCTCGCTTCACCCTAGCCTCGAGGGAGGCCGGTGCCCAAAAGGCCAGGGCCACCGTTGTGCCGAGGGATATGATCCCGAAAGCTGAGAGAAACTGAATAGCCCGGGGCCAGTGCCATGTACCGATGGGCAGGAAGAGGATGGCCCCGAAGACCGTGACCTGCAGAACGACGCGGAGGATCCCACGGACCAACAGCATGACTTACGCTCCCATCCCGTTGAGGTTCGAGCTTTTTCCGGGGGGCCGACCCTTGGCTCCCACCCGATAGCTGATGGAAGAGCCGACGCTCTCCTCCGAGTCCCACGGAAAGTTGCTGCCGAACAGGATCCGGTCTGGGCCAACCAGGCTTTGGAGTGAGGAGAGAGTCACGGGATTGGTGGCGCCAACCGTGTCGTACCTCAACCCTTTGGCCAGATCCAACCCTCGGTGGCGCTTCAGGGCCAGGTCCTTGAGGATTCGACCCCATCTCAAACCGCCGTCTTTGGCGTAATAAGCCTTTCCCAACCGCTCGGCGTGGAAAGGAACCACTCCTCCGGCGTGAGACAGAATCCATCGAATGTCAGGGTACTTGACCAGTGTGTCGCAGTAGACCAGGCGGGCATAGGCGCGAGCCAGGTCGATGGGATACTCCGCCCAAGGGAAAAGGGGAGCGTTCTCATCCTTTTCCGGCACGGTGTTCGGGTGGAGAAGGACCTCAGCCCCCCGCCGGTGGAGCTCGGCCATCAGGGGATCGAAATCGGGGTCCCCGGCGTACCTGCCCCCGACGTTTGAAAAGAGAATCACGCCGGCCAAACCGAGAGTGTCCATGGCGTAGGCCAACTCCTGGACGCTGCCTTCCACATCGGGGAAGGGAAGAACCGCCAGGGCATCGAACCGCCTGGGGTACGAATCCACAACGGAAGCCGCGTACTCGTTACAAACCCGGGCCAAGTCCCGGGCTTCGGCGTCGTCGCCAAACCACACCCCCGGCGAGGAAATGGACAACGAGGCTTTCTCGATCCCCAATCGATCCATCATCTCGATGGACTCCTGGGGAGTCCACGAGGGGAATCCGGCGGTGTCCAAACCAGCCTGCTTCAAGGCTTCCAGGTAGGCCGGTGGGACCATGTGGTGGTGCACATCCATCAACGACGGGGCACCTTGGGCACTTTCCTGGTTCGACATCGTCCTATCCTCCTAGGCTTCCTGAGCGACCGGTGACGGGGTTGTCGGCCTCAGTCGGGGGAACAGTTCGAGGACGTTCTCTTGTTCGATCTGCTGAAGCTGAGATGGGCCGAATCCGTCGAAGGCCTGGAGAGCGCTGATCGTCTGGGCTGTCTGCACCGGCGGTGTCCATCCGCCGTCGGTTCCGAAAAGGAGCCGGCCGGCGCCCACGAACTCCTGGAGAGCGGTGAGATGGGCCACACCCGGCGCCGCCGTGTCGTAGTAGAGGGTCTTAAGAATCTCCAACCCAGCTTCTGGACCCTCTTCGGGTCTGGGCGGGAAGAGATGACCTGAACCCAGATCACCCGAGTGGGACGGCCGTTCGCGCCCCAGGCCTGCGACAATGCGGTGCGCCAGGTACGGTATCGTTCCACCCCCGTGGGCCAGGATGTACCGGATGTTGGGATACCGGGCCAACCGTCCGCTGTAGAGCAGATCGATGACGGCACGGGTGGTGTGGATGGGCCACTCGAGCAACGGGCTGAATAGGTCGTACCGGCGATCCCGGGTAGGATCGTCATGAGGGTGGATGAAGACGACGGCGGAGCGACGATCCAGCTCCGCGAACAACTCCTCGTACTCCGGGTCGCCCAGGTAACACCCTTCGATGTCGGTCAGCAGGGCCACCCCGTCATGGCCCAGGGAGTCGAAGGCGTGCTCCATCTCCGCCAGTGCTCCGTCCACGTCAGGGAGGGGAAGGAAGGCCAGGGACCCGAAACGACCCGGGAAGTCTGCCATCATCCGAGCCTGAAACTCGTTGCAGAGTCGGCTCAACCGCCTTGCGAACGCCGCGTCCCCGAACCATACGCCAGGGCTGGAAAGTGAGGTCATGGCCGTCCGGACTCCGGTTCGAGCCATGTGCTTGAGAGCCTTCCGAGGCGTCCAATCGGGGAACGGAACGTAGGTCGATCCGGTGATCCCCCGCTCTGCCAAGGCCTCGACATAGGGCTTTGGAATGATGTGGTAGTGTAGGTCGATTCGGCGGTTTCGTTCGTTCATGGCTGCCCCCTTTTGGCCTCCTCCATAAGCCAGGGACGTGCCAAAACCTCAAGTTATTGATAAAAAACGACTTAAGGGATTCCCGTTTTCACTTGTTGTTAATATTGATAAGGGTGATTGCGGTATTTAACAAAACTCTCCAATATTACGAATAACAACAACGTGCTCCAAGGCGCACCCCGATTCCCCCCTCCACCCCCGTGCAACGCCATGGTCGACGAGAACGAGTTCTTTCGAGAAGCCACCCTCAGGATCTGTGGGAGCCTGGAGATCGAGGAGGGTCTCAGGTCCTGCTTTGAGTACATCGCACAGCACCTCCCCGCCGACCGGATCTAC
>JABDNZ010000052.1 GCA_013043565.1 Gemmatimonadota bacterium
GATGTATGGGTCCATCAGTTCAGAGAAGGAGGGCCTGAGGTAGACCGCATACCCCTCCATGGCGCCGTCCAGGGTAAACGCCCAGATGGCAAGGAGGATCAGGATGCCGAAAAGGACCGGCATGAGGATCAGGGCGGCTCGTTCGATGCCCTTCTTCACGCCCATGGAGACGATGAAGATCGTCGTCGCCATGACGAGGAGGTGGTAGACAATGGGTGACATGCCCGTGGTCACGACCCCGAAATGGTCTCCCGGGTTGGCCGGGAACCCGCTCAAGATTCCATCCACGCCATATCGGACCACCCAGCCGGCGATGACCGAGTAGTAGGCCAGGATGATGAATCCTGTGATGACATACATGTATCCCAGGAGGGACCAGCTTCCTCCACCCAACTTCCGGAGGGCACCGATGGGAGAGAGGCGTGCCCCCCGGCCTACGGAGAACTCCGAAAGCATGAGGGGGATCCCGATGGACAGGGTCAGGATGATGTAGAGGAAAACGAAGGCCGCGCCGCCGCCCTCAGCGGCCACATAAGGAAACCTCCACATATTCCCCAGACCCACCGCACTCCCCACCGCGGCGAGGATGAAGCCTGCCCGGGTGTTGAACAGCTCCCGCTGGCCACTCTGGTTCTGCTGCATGACGCCCTCGAATTCGTGGGAATCAGGGGTTGCCCCGAAACAGCCTCACTCCGGGGAATCCGCCAATAAAAGCGGACTTCGTCGAGGCCGTCAAGGAACTCTCGATGGGGTGACAGGCTCGACTCATCCGGGAGAATCACCGAATGGCCAGCCTCCGGACCTCCACCCGCGGCACATCCAACTCATCGGTCTCGATGAACGCAGCAAGGCCGTCGGGCCCGAAGGCATCGGGGATCCGGCCCTCCCCCGCAGCGAGAGTTCCAAGGTATTCACCCTCCAGGGTGAGAACGTCCAAGGGTCCCTCCTCCCCAACGGCCGAACCGTGCCGCTTTACCCAGATGTGGTCGTTCCAGTCAACGGCCATGCCCGAGATCAGGGGCATCTCCGACGCGAAGACCATCCCTTCGATCCTGCTCTCGAACAGGGCTTGAACCTGGTCCCGGGAAATGGACATGGTCGCCCCATCGTCGGTCCTCATCATCATCCGGGGGCCCTCGCTGGAGGTCATCTCCTCGAGCTGCCTTTCCTTCTCGGCGTCACGGTCCGTCTCGGTCACGGGCCTGGGCGTGAACGGACGCTGAACCACCTGCTCCACGGTCCCCTCCAGATTCATGATCTTGATCCGGTAGGTGGTGGAGTCGGCCACCGCCACCCGGCCATCGGATGTCAATCCGAAGAGGAGTTCGGGATCGAATGCCCTTTGAGGCGGAGCCTGGATCTGGATCCCTCCCCCTCCGGACGTCCTCATGGACGGGTCGCCGTCCGCTGTGGCCGGATTCCACCCTTCATAGACGGACCCCACCTCGATCTCGTCTGCCAGAATGAAGAGCTGGACCGGCCGTGTTTTCGGGAACTCCGGACCATCCGGGCCCATTCGCATGCTCCTGCCGCCACCAGCCGAGAGCACACCGCCGTCCGGGTGGGAGAGAAGTGCCCCGTTGGGGAAAATCATGGCCTCCGGGTCTATGGGGACGGATCCCAGGTAGCCCCCGTCGGAGTCGAACCGGATGAAGCCGCCGTAACCGAAATCGAAGACCCTCACCTCACCCTCCCGGGTCAGGCTCATGGCCACCGGCATTCCGAACTCCCCGGGTCCATCTCCCTGGCCACCCATCTCCGTGACCAGACTTCCGTCTTCAGCCACCTTCACGACCCGGAAATTATCGGCGTCCAGCAGGTAGAGACTCCCTTCCTCATCGAAGGCCACGGCGGTGATCCGGGCAAAGGTCTCCCACTCCTCACCCGTGATGGAGCCAACGGTATACAACTCCTGGACCTCCAGTTCCAACGCCACGTCCTCCCCGGCTGACGGGGCCCCCTTTCCACCGCAGGCGGCCAGGATTAGAGAGAGGGACACCAGAAAGAGAGGGAATGCAGGACCAGGCCTGCTGCGTTGCGCCAACAACCGTTGCGTCCCATGCATGATCACGGCTTCCTCTGGCAAAAAGAAAGTGGAGACAGCGAGAGAATCTGCTATTCTAGGTCCTAGAC
>JABDNZ010000448.1 GCA_013043565.1 Gemmatimonadota bacterium
ACCTTCTTCTTGATCCCCGCAGCCCGGGCGGCCAGGGTCACGGCCCGCTGAACGGTTCGGGAATGCATGTGTCGATCTCGGCGGTGGCCACTTGGAAAGAGCCAGTCGTGCGGTCGCTCGACGCGGGCGTAGTTGCGGAGCTCATCCAGTGTGACCTGGGCCAACATGACGACCCGATCCTTCCTCCCCTTCCCGTCTCGGACATGGATGAGGCCTCTCTCCGAATCGATGTCCTGAACCCTCAGCCGAAGAGCTTCACCCACCCTCAAACCTGAGGAGTAGAGAACCAGGGCCACAGCCCGGTGCTTCGGGTTCCTCAACTCGCTCAGCAGTCTCCTCACTTCTTCTCTCGCCAGGACGTTGGGAAGATGCCGACCCCTACGGGGCCGTGGAATCCGGGCAACCGGGGACTCACAGCCGAGCACGTCCCGATGAACGAACTTGATGGCGCTGAGCGCTTGGTTCACATAAGAAAAGGAGTATTCCCGCTCGATCAGGTCCAGGAGCCACCGTCTACATTCCTCGAAGCTGCTCCTGGGATCAGGTCCGCCTCGGGCCTGGTAGAACCTCCTGATGTGGCCGAGGTACAGTCGCCTCGTTTTCGGACTGAAGCCCTTCAGACGCATTTCCTCGTCGGTCCTCCGGATGAGGGGCGCCAGCCATTCAGGATCGGGAGGCCTGGTCTTTTGCATCCCTCATGGTGACCTCCCGCCAGGGGCCGGAGAATGGAGGGATGGGTGGCCAGCCCGAGGTAGAAAAAAAGCACCCCCCACTAAGGAGGGTGCCCTTCCCTTTCCCGGCCAGGACCCGTTTCGGGAGCCGCGGCAATGTCCTCCCCTACGGCACCACCTGCACCACGGCTGCGGCCACCCCGAACAGGGAATCCACGCTCGATTGGACGAAGTCCAGGAAGCCGAAAGCGCTGGGGAAGATCCCGAGGAAGAGGACTAAGCCCGCTGCGCCGAAGAGGGCCACCCGCATAGAGAGCGGAGTCAAAACAGCCGCGTGAGAGTCCGGATCCGGAGCCTCCTGCATCCACATGTACCAGGCCACCCGGAGGTAGTACCAGTAGGAAACGAGGGTGGCCATGACCAGAACGATAGCTAGCGTCCAGAGATTTGCATCCACAGCTCCCTGAAGGAGGAAAATCTTCCCGATAAACCCGCCAGTTCCGGGGAATCCCGCCAATGAGAGCAAAAAGACCGTCAGAAAGACGCCTAAAAGGGGCTGTTGCCACCCGAATCCGGCATAATCCTCGATTTGGAGCCGATCCTCGCCCTGATAGGCGACGCTGATGACGACGGCGAAGGCGCCGATGTTCATGAGCGTGTAGATCAGGAGGTAAAAGAGCATGGCTCCGGAGGCCATCTGATTTGCTGCCACAACTCCGACGATCAGGTACCCGCCATGGGCGATGCTGGAGTAGGCCAGCATGCGCTTGACGTTCGATTGAACAAGCGCGATGAGATTAGCAGCCACCATGGTGATGGCGGCCAGCCACCAGAAGATGGGGAACCAATCCTCCGGCACCTGGGGGAAGGCCACCATAAAGACTCGGAGGAAGGCCAGGAACGCGGCGGCCTTTACTCCGGTAGCCATGAACGCGGTGACCGGGGCCGGCGCTCCCTCGTAGACATCCGGGGTCCACATGTGGAACGGTACGGCCGCCACCTTGAACCCGAAGCCGATTGCCAGGAATGCGATCCCGAACGCCAGAAGGGGCCCAGCGGCCGAGCCGGTCCGGATGGCCTCGGCGATGAGGGCGATGTCCGTCGTGCCGGTCGCGCCATAGGTCAGGGCAATTCCGTAGAGGAAAAACCCGGTTGAGAAGGCTCCCAACAGGAAATATTTCAGCCCCGCTTCCGCCGATTTCCGATCTCTCCGGTTCATGGCCGCCAGGGCGTAGACGGAGATGGACATCACCTCCAAGCCCAGGAAGATGACGATGAGGTTCTGGGTCCCACTCATCACCATCATCCCCATCACGGCGAACAGCATCAGAGCATAGGTCTCACCTGCCTGAATCCGCTGACGAGTCAGGTAGGCCAAAGAGATCAGGACACACAAGGCTCCGGCCAGTAGGTAGATCCAGTTGGCGAAGAGGCGGAACCTGTCGATGACGACCATCCCGTCTCCGCCCGTCTGGACTACTCCGTAGAGCCAGCCATTGGCTCCCGCCGCAAGGAGGATCCCCACAAGGGCTAGTGCACCAAGACTGCCGGGTTCAGCCTGGCCTTCCCCCTCCTTTTTCCAGACGCCGGTCACCAGAACGATCATCCCAAAAACGGTGAGAATGATCTCCGGCAGGAGTGCCAGGAAGTAGTGGGCCTGTGAAGAGAAATCGAGTTCCATGGGAGCTTATTCCTCATCCTCGGGGTGGGCGAAAGCGGCTTCCTCAGCCTCTCCCCCACCTTCCAGAGGGCTTGTGCTCGAAAAAGTCACCACGGCCTCCGCTCTCTGACCTTCCTGAGCCTGGAGACCACTGTCATTCACGTACTCGAGGACGTTCCGGACGCTGGGCTCCATGCGCTCCAGGAACACGGTGGGTTGCACACCGATCCAAATCATCAAGGCCACCATGGGGGCCAGGATGACCATCTCTCGTCTGGAGAGATCGGGCATCTCCTGGTTTTCCTTCTTATCCAGGGCGTTGAAAAAGACCTTCTGGACCATGGGAAGCATGTAGTAGGCGGCAAAGATCACCCCGGTCCCCGCGATCACACCCATGATGGGTCGCGCTTGGAACGTTCCAAGGAGAGCCAGGAATTCCCCCACGAATCCGCTGGTCCCCGGAAGCCCGATGGAGGCCAGCGCAGTGATCATGAAGGCCGTGGCGAACCACGGCGTCACCCTTCCGATGCCACCAAAATCGGCAATCAGACGGGTGTGACGCCTCTCGTACATCATCCCAAGCAGGAGGAAGAGGGCTCCGGTGGAGATCCCGTGGGAGATCATGACGATCAGTCCGCCCTGCAGGCCGTTCACCGTAAGTGCAAAGACCCCCAAGACAACGAACCCCATGTGGGCTACCGACGTGTAAGCCACCAACTTCTTGGCGTCGGGCTGAACCGCAGCCACCCACGCCGTATAGATGATCCCGATGATTCCCAGAACCATCATGACGGTGATGACGGTGGGGTGTCGTGCAGCGGCCGGGAAAAATGGGAGCAAGAACCGGAGGAATCCGTAGGTGCCCATCTTCAGCAGCACCGCCGCCAGCACCACCGAGCCCGGTGTGGGTGCCTCCACGTGGGCATCGGGAAGCCAGGTGTGGAACGGGAACACCGGCACTTTGATGGAGAAGGCCAAGCAGAATGCAGCGAAGAGCCAAAGCTGTTCCTGGAGGGTCAGCGGCGCATTCAACAGGTCGGCATAGGCGAAGGAATCCGCCCCGGCGGCAAAGTAGAGATAGAGCAGCGCCACCAGCATGAGGAGGGATCCGAACGCGGTGAAGAGGAAAAACTTCACCGCCGAGTAGATCCTCCGGGGTCCGCCCCACACCCCGATGATGAAGTACATGGGAATGAGGGTGATCTCCCAGAACACATAGAACAGGAAGAGATCGATGGAGATAAATACGCCGATAACGCCCGTCTCCATGAGGAGCATGAGGGCGTAAAACGCCTTTTCGTACTTCTTGATGTAGTTGAACGATCCGAGGATGGCGACAGCCGTAGTGAACGTGGTGAGAATCACCATGAACAGGCTGATTCCGTCCAGGGCCACCGCATAGCTCACGCCCCAACTGGCTATCCAGGGCGTCGAGCTTTCGAATTGGAACGTTCCGACCCCGGACTCGAAGGCCCACCAGAGGCCGAGGCTCATGACGAGAAGGAGCAGGCTCCAGCCGAAGGCGATGTGCTTCGCCCGGGCTGCAGGACCCACCAGCACCAGGGCCATCCCCATCAGAGGAAGCCACAGCAGCGCGTGGAGAATCCAGTCGCCGTATCCGATAGACTCGAGAAGAGAGAGCATTCGTGTCTTTCCCTCTAGAAGGCGACGACCCCGAGGATCACGAGGACCCCGATGGCCAGGAAGAGGGCGTAGGTGTTAACGGATCCCGTCTGGAAAAGGCTGCCGAACCAGCCGAAGGCCCGGGCCAGGTTCCCCAGACCATTGGCGATCCCGTCGACAATGCCGGCGTCGATGACCTTCCAGGCAAAGCGGGAAGCCCTGATGAGGGGTTGGACGATGATCCGATCGTAGAATTCGTCGACGTAGTACTTCATGTAGAGGACTTTCTTGAAGCCCTCCGGGGCCGGCGACTCGCTGGCCGGCAGGATCTTGAAGCCTCCCACGACACGGGCCGAGATCAGGACGACTACCAGAGCAGCCAACGTGGAGAGGACAGCCCAGAGAAGCTCACCGCCGCCGAACGGAGCGTAGTGGGCGAAGTCACCGGCGTTGGTGGCCTGAATCTCCGTCGCCACCCCGGCGACGGGATGAAGGAACTCGTGCAACCACTCGCTCATGGGTAGAAGGCCATAGCCACCCAGGAACGAATCGGAGATGGCGTGGGGTACGTTGATCCAGCCGCCAAAGATCGAGAGAACGGCCAGGATGGCTAACGGAACCCACATGACCCAGGGTGCCTCGTGAAGGTGCCTCGCCTCTTCATCGCCGGTCCGGTTCTTCCCATGGAACGTCATGATCATGAGGCGGGTCATGTAGACCGCCGTGATCATGGCTGCTGCCAGCGCCATGATCCAGATCAGGGTATACCAGCCACCAAAGGCGGCATCGCCTGCCCGAGCCCCGGCCTTCCAGATGATCTCGTCCTTGGAGAAGAACCCGGCGAAGGGCCAGATCCCGGCGATGGCCAGGGTCGCGATCCACATGGTGATCCAGGTGATGGGCATGTATTTCTTCAGCCCACCCATGTTTCTCATGTCCTGGGGATCGGCATGGTTATGCGTGTGGTGTAGGGCGTGGTGCATGGAGTGGATCACGGCGCCGGACCCCAAGAAGAGGAGTGCCTTGAAGAAGGCGTGGGTCATGAGATGGAACACGCCCGCCGCGTAGGCCCCAACCCCGACCCCGATGAACATGTAGCCCAGCTGGGAGATGGTTGAATAAGCCAGGACCCTCTTGATGTCGTACTGAGCCAGATCGATGGTGGCGGCGAAAAGGGCCGTCAGGGCACCGATGAGGGCTACCGAAAGGCCACCCACGGGAGCCAGGGCGAAAAGGACCGAAGTCCGAGCCACCATGTAGACACCCGCCGTCACCATCGTGGCGGCATGAATCAACGCCGAGACCGGTGTGGGCCCGGCCATGGCGTCGGGAAGCCAGACGTAAAGAGGGATCTGGGCGCTCTTCCCGGAAGCTCCCAACAACAAGCAGAGGGTGATGGCGGTGACGATCCCACCACCGTAGACGAGGGCGTCCGGAGCAGCCTCGAAGACCTCCACGAAGTTCAGCGTCCCGAATCCCCCGAAGGCACCGAACCCCGCAAAGAGGAGGAACATGGCCACCAGGAAGCCCAGGTCGCCGATGCGGTTGACAATGAAAGCCTTCTTCCCCGAGCTCGCCTTTTCCTTATCGGTGAACCAGTACCCGATGAGGATGTAGCTACAGAACCCGACACCTTCCCAACCCACGAACATGAGGAGGAAGCTGGCCCCCATGACGAGGATCAGCATGAAGAACACGAAGAGGTTCAGGTAGGAGAAATACCGGGGATATCCCTGGTCTTCCCCCATGTAGCCGACACTGAAGACGTGAATGAGGAAGCCCACACCCGTCACCACCATCATCATGACCATGCTGAGCTGGTCCAGCTGCAGGGCCACATCGACCTCGAAGGCCCCGGTGCTCATCCAGGTCCAGTAGTGCCGGATGATGGGTTCGTGCAGGTCGGCCCCGAGCATCCGGGTGAAATTCACCAGGACGATGACGAAGGCCAACCCGATAACCCCGGGTCCGATCCAGGTGGGGAGGCTATGAGTGAGAGGTCGTTTCCCCTCGAAGAAGTCCAGCTCCGCCCCACCCCTCAGTGAGTCCGCCGACCGCCGGGAGGCGGCCAGTGCCAGCACTCCATTCAGCAGGAAGCCGATGAGGGGGAGGAGGATGACCAGACCGGGCAGGAAGGGTTCGAAAGCCTCGCCGTGGGCCCCTTGGGCCGCGGCCTGGATTTCGTGCCCCTCCTGCAAAACGAAGTACCCCAGTGGGAGAGTCATGCCCCTACCACTTCAAGAGGTTGAAGTTGTTCACGTTGACCGTCTCGTAGTGCCGGAAGATGGAGATGATTATGGCCAACCCCACGGCCGCTTCGGCCGCGGCCACGGTCATGACAAAGAACACATATAGCTGTCCTTCGATTCCCAGGGCCCTGGACAGGGCAACGAAAGACAGGTTGACAGCGTTCAGCTGAAGCTCGATGCAGAGGAACATGATGATGGCGTTCCTGCGTACCAGAACGCCGAAGGTCCCAACCACAAAGAGGAACGCGCTGACAACGAGGGCTTCGGTAAGCAGCTCGGTAAGCATGAGTCCTCAAACCCTCCTTTTCGCAAGGGCCAGGGCCCCGACGATGGCGACGAGGAGGAGGATACCCGTCAGTTCGAAGGCGAACACGTAATCCGTGTAGAGGGGATGAGCGATGGCCCCCACCGCGCCCTGGGATCGGATGAGCGCATCGATGGCCTCACCGCCCTGGGCGTTTTGATAGATGGGCAGAGCCTCGATCCCGCCGACTTGGCGTGCCAGAAACCCAGCCATTCCTCCAGCCACCATGAAGGCGAAGATGGCCCAAACTCCCCCCTTTAGGTCCTTCTGGTAGTCATGCCCCAGGTTCAAGAGCATGATCACAAAAAGGAAGAGGACCATGATGGCCCCTGCGTAGACGATGATCTGAATGGCGG
>JABDNZ010000450.1 GCA_013043565.1 Gemmatimonadota bacterium
GTTGTGGGCGTCCCCCGCGAAGAGCTCGTCCACGTCTCTGCCAAGGTCAAAATCACCGTATCCATTCGAACTGGATCGGTTCTGCTGCCAAACGAAGAACAGGGTGGAACCGGGCCGCCATTCCCACCTCAACACCCCCGTTCCCCGCAACGAAACCCGATTGAAGTCCCGGTTGTAGACGGTGAACGACTCGGCAGGGCCGGCCCCGTCAGGGTCCACCGTCGCGTCCCCGTCCTCGTCCAGGGTGAGTTCCCCTCCATCGATTCCATATCGGTTGAACTCGAACGTCCCGGGCGCCCTGAGTTCTTTAGGCGTCTCGTAGTTCCCCGTGGCAATGAACGGCTGGGCGTAGAGCTCCAGGGACAGTTCGGGGGTGAACGTCATGTTCAGGCGGGTGTCCATGGAAAGGGTGGTCTGCTCCAGGTCGGCGAACAGATACCGGATCCCGAAGGTGGCCGTCGCTTCGGGGTCGTCTCTTGTACCGATGTACTGGGCCACGGAGTTGTTGATGCTCAGGCGGGGCCCCAGGGTCAGCTCCCAGGTGCTGCTGGTCTTGATGCCAACGGAAGCGAAGTAGGAAGTTCGGCTTCCTCCAGCCTCGTCCCAGGTATACGTAACGCTCCCGAAACCGGAGATGGGCTTGCTGAAGTCCGACGTCTGGCTCAGCGATATCTGGTTCCCGCTGGGCTTCTTCGCCAGCGGGCCGCCTCGCGTGAGACGGTCGTCCATGGATTCGAAGGTCCTCTCGTAGCTCAACCGGGTCGACCAGTAGTTGAGCCACGTGAAGTTCGATCGAATGGACAGCTGCGTTTCCAGCCGGTCTCCATCGAAGTTCCAGGATGTCTGGGGCTGGGCGCTGATCTCCCACCGACGGAAGGTCTCGCCTGGCCGGTTCTCCTGGTATTCCAATGACACCTCGGCTTCCCGCCGGTCGGCATTACGCTGGAATCCCAGGTCGTTCACCTCGAACCCGGGGCTGGTGAAGTTGAACTCCGCTCCCCCTCGCCAGTGAAGTCCGGCTTGCCGCCGGAGTTCCAGGTGTCCGGTATACCCGGACAGGGATGTGGCCGAGGGATCCAGCCGGACGTGCTGGGCGTCCGGTCGTTGGAAATACCGGGCAGACGACATCTGAGCGCTGGTGATCACCGCCGGCGCACCGGCGATTCGGCTTCCGGCAACCTGCCCGGAGAGAGACCAGGCCCGGTTCGCCCACTCGTGGAAGAAGTCCACGCCGCCCGAGTAGGCGGAGGACCGAAGTTCCGCGGCCAGGGCCTCCGCACCCAGATCCCGGTTTACGGCCGTCCCGATGGCCCCCAGGGCCGATTGGCCGTCCCGGAAGTCCTGTCTCAGACGCGCCACGAGGAAATTGGTCAGGGGAGCTACCTCTGCTTCTCCCGTCTGGCCGATCTCCGTTGTGAAATCGGCCGTTTCCGTCCCCGTGAGGGCTCCCATGAATCCCACCGACAGCCCACCTGCAGTCTGACCGGTCAGCTTGGCTGCACCCAGGATGGTCGTGGCATCCGGAACATTTGAATACACCGCTTCCGGAGGTGCATGCCCACGAGGCCGGTCTCCAATCCTCCGGGAATAAAGGAGTTGGGTGGGCCCGCCCCCGCCCCCACCCCCGCCGAACATCCCCCGCATTCCGCCCCCGGGCCCCCCGCCGCCGCCTTGCCCGAACGAGAAGATCCCGGCCCCTTCTACGAAAAAGGGCCGCTTCTCCTGAAAGCGGGTCTCGAAAGCCGTGAGGTTCACCACGGCCGGGTCCACCTCGACCTGTCCAAAGTCGGGGTTGATCGTGGCATTCAGGGTAAGGCTGGAGCTGAGCCCGTACTTCAGGTCGAAGCCGGCGCCGTAGAAGAAATCAGAGCCGTCTCGGTACGGATTTTCGAAATCGACGCTGGAGCTCTGGCTGACAGGCACGAACTCCGCCCTGCTCTGAACGTACGGAAGGATTTCGAGGCCTTTCGGTCTGGTCAGGCCTCGGATTCCCTCCAGGTGGCCGTACCGGGCGATCCCCGACGCCTCGTCCTTGGGGGTGAACGAGAATAGTTGTTTTTCCCGGTTTCGAGCGATGTCCCGGATGATCTGAATTCCCCAGACCTGTTCCTCGGCGTTCCCGAAGCGGATCTGGCTGAACGGGATCCGCATCTCCGCGGTCCAGCCGTCCTCGTTCACACTCGTGGCTGCTTCCCATACGGGGTCCCATGACGAGTCCCCGTGTCTGTCCTGACCCCCCGAGAGGGCCTCGTCTCCTCGGACGCCGTCCGGGTTGATCTCGAATTTGAATCCGGTCCGGTGATCGTTGTAGGAGTCCAGGGAGACGGTGAGCCAGTCCGTGTCCATGAGCCATCCGTCCCGGCGCCCCAGTCGGGTCGACACCGGGCTGCTATCGCTCATGAAAGCCCCGATGTACAGAGCCTCATCGTCGTAAAGGAGATAGACCCGGGTTTCCTCCGAGGCGGCCGCTCCTTCGAAAGGATCCAGCTGAGTGAAGACGGAAGCCGGGGTCGCTTGGCTCCAGGCCTCCTCGTCGGGGATCCCGTCCAGGTTGAGCGGGCCCTGGAGCTTCGAAGCCCGTACCGTGGGGACCCCATCGTCAGCGGAGATCGGGTCACTCGCCTCCTGAGCCGCCGCAGGAACGGCGGAGCCCAGCAATAATGCCAAGCAGGCCAGCAGGACCGCGGATCGATCGACACGAAAACAGATCGGGAAAGAACTACGCATGAATAGAATCAGTCCGTATTTTGCGCCATTATGTTGATGCGGCGGCGAGGCTATGGAGAGCCTGGCCGCCGGTGACACTCCAACTAAGATAAGACAACTTGACCCCATGTGAGTGTTGAACCGAGGAAAATCACCATCCGGGTTGCTGCGGGCCGTGGGTGGGGGCAGCTTCATCAAGGGTGTCCGGTATCATCAAAAGGGAGGCCGACGGATGAGCTCTACGCGCCGTTTATTCTTTCCGACCCCACTCCTCTTCTCCCTGGTCCTGACCTTCGTCGTCCCGTCCGAAGGGGTGCCCCAACCCGCCTACCCCGGCGTTGCTGAGGCCACCCAAGAGGTCCCTTCGGCCGAGGGGATCGTTAGGGAGTTGTACGACATGGTGACCTTTCCCAAGGGGACCACACCGGACTGGGGCCAGTTCCGGGCCCTTTTTCTGCCGGAGTCCGTCGTCGTTCTCCGGTCCACGCGGGAGGCCACCTCGGTGTTCACCCTCGAGGGCTTCATCCAGGATTGGCTTGATTTCATCGAGGGATCCAAGATCGAGGAAACCGGCTTCACGGAGCGGATCATCCGGACCCATTCCACAGAGTTCGGGGATATCGCCCATGTCTGGGTTCTCTACGAGGCGGAGATTCCCGGGTGGGGTCGTCCGCCCCAACAGGGCGTCGACAGCTTTCAGCTTGTCCGGAGGGAGGGAGCTTGGAAGATCGCATCGATTCTGAACGAGATTCCTACGCCGGAAAGGCCCATACCTGAGGTTCTCAGGGGAGAGGGGTAGCCCCGGGTGGACGATCCCGGATTGGTGGCGGGCCTCACCGGCCTCTTTCTTCTCATGGCTGTTCTCTACGC
>JABDNZ010000455.1 GCA_013043565.1 Gemmatimonadota bacterium
CCGCCATCCCCCGCTGGAAGAGGGACTCGGACATCCCCTGGGAGGTGGAGGCCCGGGTATGGGAGGCGCTGGACCCGGTGTAGGGGCCAGGTGGGGCGCCCGCGCCGGGCCCACGCGCTGGACCCTGGTCGCCCCTCAACCCCCGCCGCCGCCGAACAAGTACTTCGCCGGGATCGGTAGATCGGGCCTTTCCGAAGTCCAAAAGACGGTCAGAACCCACCACCTGCTTCCATCGTTCCACAACTGGAAGGAGTTGATGCCTCGGGCAAACGGCTCGGCATCTTCCAGGGTCCGTTTGGATTGGTAGGCACTGAATAGGTGCACGACCGGGCCAAAATCCTCCTGGGTTCGACCGATCTCCGATTCGAAGAAACCGTTCTCCTCCAGAAACGCGCCCGACAACTGCACGTAGTCATCGGGCGTCATGACCCGATGGTTGCCGGCGCCGTCCGGGGCCTGCGCGACGGCGATCAACCGGGCCTCCGGGAGAAAAAGCGACCGCCACCGGTCCCAGTCCCTGGCCTGACCGGCCGGGCCGGAAATCACGTCGTAGACCGCGGCGATGATGGCATCCACCGATTCGACGTCGGCAGGGTCTGCGGCTGGGGGGTTTGCGCCCTCCACCTGGGCTCCGACGGGTGTGGTGGCTCCCGCGAGAGCAAGGCTGAGGAGGAATACCAGGTACGAACCGAGACTCCCCTTTCCCATAGGAACCTCCAGGATTGAGATGCAAAGTCCGACAGTCGGAAGAACCAGACGGGGCATTGTAAGGTGAGCATCTTCTTTCGGCATCTCTGTTGATCCTGATTCCGGCCGCCGGTATCGTTGTGCCATTCTTCATACCGAATCCGACCTCCACGTCGAGGGTCGGAGCGAAGCGTCCTGAGCGGAGCCCATGCCACCTTCTTCCCCGACGGAAGACACTCCATTGATGCAGCAGTGGCGGGAGGTCAAATCCCGCCACCGTGATGCCCTGGTGTTCTTTCGGGTAGGGGATTTCTATGAGCTGTTTTTTGGGGATGCCGAGGAAGGCTCCAGGATTCTGGGCCTCACCCTCACCTCACGAAACAATGGGGCGGCCGCAAGAGTGCCTTTGGCGGGGATTCCGGTCAAAGCCCTGGACGAATACCTGGGCCGACTGGTGAAGCTGGGAAGACGGGTGGCCATCTGCGAACAGGTGGAAGATCCGGCCCAGGCCAAGGGAATCGTGAAGCGGGAAGTTGTTGAAACCCTCACCCCCGGAACCATCGTCCAGGACCACCTCCTCCAGGCGAAGCGGAACAACCACCTGGTGTCGGTGGCGAGTCTGGCAGAAGGCGGATGTGGGCTCGCTTCCCTCGATCTCTCAACTGGGGTCCTCGAGGTCCAAAAGGTTGGAGTAGCCGAGCTCGAGGACGAGTTGGGTCGGCTGGAACCATCCGAGCTTCTGGTGGCCCGGACCCACGCCGAGGAGCTGGAACACACGTTGGCCGAGTACGAGGGAACCCTCCCCCTCACGATTCGGGACGACTGGCTTTTCGACGAGAAGCTCGCCAGGGAGGAGGTGGAAAGAACCTTTGGAGTCCACTCCCTGGAAGGACTGGGATTCCTGGAAACGGACGGTGCCCTCATCCGATCCACCGGAGCTTTGCTCGCCTACGTCCACGAAATCCGGCCGGGGGGGGCGACCCATCTCTCTCCCCCGAGGATCCTGCGATCCGGATCGAGCATGCTCCTGGACGACATGACCCGGAGGAATCTGGAGCTCGTGGAGTCCATCAGGCCCGGGGAGGGTGGAACGCTCCTCGACGTCCTCGACGAGACGGTCACGGCAATGGGGGCCCGTTTGCTGAGGAAATGGATCTTGCGGCCCCTGGTTCAGGCCCCTGGGATCTGGGAGCGGCAGGAGGCGGTCCAAGAAGTGTTTTCGGAACCGTCGATACGGAGGGAGCTCAGGGAAGGCTCGAGGGGGATCTCGGATCTCGAGCGATTGGCCGGAAAGATCGGGACCGGGAGGGTGGGCCCCAGGGACCTCCTGGGGTTGGCCAGGTCACTCGCCCGTTTGCCGCAGTTCCAGGAGATCGGGGAACGGGTCGAAACTCCCTTTCTCTCCTCCCTCCTCAGGGAGATGGACCTCCTTGCCGACCTCAAGGAGCTGTTGGAAGCCGGGATCTCCCCCGAGACCCCCCCCACGCTCCAGGACGGTGGCGTAATCCGGACCGGGTTCGATCCCGAGCTGGATGAACTCCGAACCGTTCGGGACGGAGCTCGGGATTTTATCGCCAGCCTGCAGGCGAGGGAGCGGGAACGGACGGGAATCGGCTCTCTGAAGGTGGGGTTTAATCGTGTCTTCGGGTACTACCTGGAGGTCACGAAGGCCAACCTGGCCAAGGTGCCGGACGAGTACGTCAGGAAGCAGACCCTGGCCAACGCAGAGCGGTACTTCACGCCGGAACTGAAGGAGTGGGAGGAAAAGGTCTTCGGCGCCGAAGAACGGATCCAGAAGCTGGAGACGGAGATCTTCGGCCGGCTCCGGAACGAGGTAGCCTCCGAGATAAGCAGGATTCAGGATACCGCCGACCGAGTGGCCAAACTCGATGTCCTGGTGACCTTCGCCGAAGTCGCCCAGGGTCGCGGTTATGTCAGGCCGGAAGTCCACACCGGCTTCGAGATCGAGATCCGCGGCGGACGCCATCCGGTGGTCGAGACCATGATGCCTCGGGAGGAGTTCATCCCCAACGACCTGGCCATGGATGAGGACGGGAGGATCATCATTCTCACCGGTCCCAACATGGCGGGTAAGAGCACGGTCCTGAGGCAGATCGGACTGATCCAATTGTTGGCACAGGTCGGGGCATTTGTGCCCGCCGCCGCCGCCCGGATCCCGGTGTGCGACCGGATCTTCACCCGTGTGGGCGCTTCGGACTCTTTGGCCCGAGGCCAGTCCACCTTCATGGTGGAGATGAACGAGACCGCAGCCATCGTTCACAGTGCCACTGAGACCAGCCTGGTCCTTCTGGACGAGATCGGGCGGGGAACCTCTACCTATGATGGGGTTTCAATCGCTTGGGCGGTAACGGAGCATCTTCACGAGTGGGTCGGGGCAAAAACCATATTTGCTACGCACTACCATGAGTTGACCCAACTCGGGGACCTGCTGCCCAAGGTTCGCAATTTGAACGTGGCCGTCCGTGAAGTGGGGGATGGCATCGTGTTCCTTCGGCGCCTGGAAGACGGAGGCGCCGACCGGTCCTACGGGATCCAGGTTGCCCGTTTGGCTGGCCTTCCGAGCGAGCTCCTGGAGCGGGCCAGAGAGCTGCTGGAGGAACTCGAGGGGACCCATTCGGGCGGAGGGCAGGGTCTGGGTAGGGGGGGCGACCATCGGCCGGCGTCCGAACCGCCTCCCCATCAACTCTCCCTGTTCGCCCAAGAGCACCCGGTCGTTTCCCGAATCCGTGAACTGGAGGTGGAAGGGCTCACTCCCCTGGAGGCGTTGAATGTGCTGGCGGACATGAAAGCCCAGGTCGGCGGAAAGACGAAGAAAGAGGAATGACGGAGCGATCTGTTTCAAGACAATGGTTGTCTCGAGTCGTCTCATTTTCTATCAGCCTCTTGTCCTTTGTGGCTCTGGGCTGTGGAGGAGGTGGAGAGGTGGAACAACCCACTCCACTCTACGGCGATGTACCCATCGAGTATCCGGTGGACCTCTGGGATGCGAATGTGGAGGGGGAGGCCCTCCTCAGGGTCCGCGTGACCGAAACCGGCGATGTGGACAGCGTAGAAGTCGTCGAGGCCAGCGGTTACCCCGCCTTTGACTCCGCAGCGGTAAGGGGTGCCCTGTTGCTCCGTTACAGCCCCGCCCGTAGGAACGGGAAAAGGATCTCGGTGTGGGCCGAGGTCCCGGTTCAGTTCACGAAGGGGGACGCTTGACCTGATCGGCCCGGCCGGGCCCGATTCTTGAGAGAAGTTGGGGAGAGAACCGCCCGGGGAAGCGCAGGCC
>JABDNZ010000457.1 GCA_013043565.1 Gemmatimonadota bacterium
TCCAAACGGGAAGCCAGAGCACGGCCCACCTGGGAATCCAGTACGATGGCCAGGATGGGGATCAACAGCGCCAGGAAGAGTATGATCTGCCAGAACATGCCGCCAACTTATGCAGAATGAGTGCCAAGAGCCACATCGAACTCTTCGGCGAGGGCCGAGACGAGCTCCGGGCCATATCGGCAAAGGTAGTAGAATGCGTTGATACTACGCTCCTGAGGCTTACCGAAGGGGAACAGATGGCGTTGAGCCTTTCCCAATTGTTCCAGGGCGATCTCGTTCTCCCTCTTCAGCGCCTGGAGGATCTTTCTCTCCGCCTCGTCAAAAGCCGCAAAAGCCGTGTTTCTTGCGTTGGTGACAGGGCCTTTCAGGGTGGAGTCGATGGCCTGGACCGCCTTGGAAAGGGCTCCGGATCCCTTGCCTACCGCCCCCCGGATCTCGCCCAGGGCCCTGCGAACCTCAGGCGGGACCTCTTCCAGGGCGATCTCCTCCGCCAGCTCATGGTGGGGCCGGGCCAGGGATTCCGGGGTCCGGTGGAACTTCGTGAGCACCTTGTCGATCTTCCCCTCCAGCAGCGTGGCGGAATGCCGGGGATGAATGATGGGCATCTCCAGCCCATGGGCTTGAAACAGCTCTTTCAGTTGTCCGAAATAGGACAGCTCCCCGGGCCCGGCCACATAGCTGAGGGTCGGAAAGAGAGTGCTTTCCACGATCGGACGGAGCAGAACGTTGGGACTCAGGAGCGTGGGGTCCTGTTCGGCTATAGCCCGAACCTCGTCGAGGGTGAATTCAGTCCCGGCCCGATTCTGCCGGAATCCATTTCCGGCCCGGTACAGGCGATCCCGGCCCTCGTCCCCTTCCAGGAATACGTTCACCCCTCCCTCGAGTACCGGCACCTGTACGTGATACCCCTCGATCTCGAGATGGGAGGCTACCCGGGCAAGGAGAACCTCATGCTCCTCGGCTTCCTCCATCTCCCGAAACAGCACCGGGAAGGAAGAACGCTTCAGCTCCGGATGGGCCGAATCGACGAAGGCGATGGGCAGATCCTTCAAGAGTTCGAGAAGGACTCCGTGAAACCCCTGAGCGAGTGTTGCTCCCTCAGGGTAAGAGTCCCGGACAAGATCGAAGAAGTTGGGGCTGAAGTCCGTTTCAGGGAGGGCGCCGAGAAAGGCCTCGACGGTATCGGAGAGCCCGGTTTCCACTGGAATACGATGGAGGGGGCGGCCCGGAGGTCCCGCCTGGTTCGGGACCCTCAAGGTCTGGAGTTCGTTGTTCAGGTCCAGCAGGTGCGTGTGATCCGCTTCGTCCCAATCGTGGTCCTCTGAGGCGACCCAGAAAAGGGCGAGTACCGGCCGATCCAGGAGAGACTCCAACTCTCGAGCCAGGCGAATGGCAGTAAGAGCCTTATACAGGGAATAGAGGGGACCGGAAAACAACCCGGGCTGTTGCCCCGTCGTAACGAAGAAACCTCCGTCGTCGGCGAATCTCTCGATCCGTTCCCGCGCCGATTCGGTAGATGCTTGAATCATGGAAATGGCCCGGTTCCGGGCGTCCCAGTGGAATCGTTGATCGACTTCCTCGGCCTTTTTCCGGTAGGCGGCAGGATCCCGAAAGGAACCTCCGTAGAAACGGCAGATATGGGATTCTCCTCGCAGGTAATCCTGAACGAGGGGAGGCCCCCCTGGCAGGCCCGTCAAAATCTTGAGGTTCAGCGGTCGATCCTTTCCATGAGTCTTGGGGTCCAGAATCCCTGGTTCAACTCGACCAGGTGGCTTTCTTCGGATCAGGGCCCCTTGTGATAAGGCTCGTTTCGGGTGATGGTCCCGGCCCGGTAGAGTTGCTCTACCAGAAAGAGCCGGGCCAGGTCGTGGGGAAGAGTCATCCGGGAAATGCGGAGCCGGAGGGTGGATCGCTTCAAAACCCCTTCCCCGAGCCCGAACGCGCCCCCGATGACGAAGGTCACGCTGGGAACCGAACGAACCATTCGTTCTTGAAGGAACCGGGCCAACTCCCTTGACCCAAGTCCTTTCCCTTCCCTCGTGAGGGCCACCACCTCCCCGCTGTTCGTCGGGAAACGGCCTAGAAGACGCTCTTCTTCGCCCTTCTTGACCTTCTCCGGATCCACCTTCCGGCTTTTCCCCAACCCGGCCTCTACATGCG
>JABDNZ010000473.1 GCA_013043565.1 Gemmatimonadota bacterium
CTTGTCTTGGGCGGTGTCCTGTTCCTGGCAGGGGCCGCTGTTCTCTTCCTGTGGATGGACGGGCGGTCCGATAAGCTCTTGGCCGTCGGATTGAGCCTCATTTGTATCGCCGCTTTTTCGCTGGCTCTGGCAGGTCGTTGGATTGGGAGAGGGAAGGACCCACTCGAGATGCGACGGGAGCAGCGTCTTTGGAGGAGCGGTCCATTGGGTAGGTGGTGGCTGGGTAGGAGAAGGAACCGGTCATGAGGGACGCCTACCAGAATTTCCAGGAACTTAAGGCCCAGGAAGAAGAGGGGGAGGCGTGGACCAGGGAGTACATCAGTCGTGGGTCCAACATTCTGGTTATGGCGCCTCACGGCGGTTGGATCGAGCCCTTCACCGCCGAGCTGGCGGGGGCAGTCGCCGGGAATGATCTCTCGTTCTATGCCTTCCCGGGGCTGAAACCTCGGGGGAATGACAGGCTCCACCTCACGAGCCATCGATTCGACGAACCCCTGGCCCTCGAGGCCGCGTCGGCGGCCCTCTGGGTCCTTGCCATCCATGGCGAACGGGATTCCAGCCGTGAGTTTGTCATGGTTGGCGGACTGTGGGGTGAATTCCGGGAGAGGATGGTGGAAGGTCTCAAAAACGCCGGAATCGACGTCGTAGAACCCAGGGAGGGCTTGGGCGGCGTGAACCCCCGGAACATCTGCAACCTCGGCTCATCCCGGGTTGGGGGGCAGCTGGAACTCAGCGAAGGACTTCGGCAATCCCTCCGGCGAAGTCCGACGCAGCTCTTTTCTTTCGCGGGATTGGTGAGGAGCGTATTGATCGAAACCGAATCCGAATTGCTGGCGGGGGGGGGGTCCGTGACCTTCGGTCCGGCTGAGCGAGCCGGGGTGACGGGTTTTCTCAGGGAGCAAAATGGGGCTCTCCCGGCGCTGGTCAAACGGGAGGTGAAGAATAAACTCCAGTCAGGGAAAAAGAACCCGAATCGGTGAGGGGAGGATTCCATGAGAGCTGAAGGATCCTGGGTGCCGGAGGGGCTACTGGCCGGTCTAATCGGTTATGTGACCGTGGTGGCTCTCTTCGGGGTCATTAATCTGGCCGGCGGGGAGCCGGCCTTCCATACGGCGGCCCTGTTGGGGTCAGCGATGTTTTTTGGTGCTCGCAGCGCAGCGGAGATCGTCGCCGGGCCCGGTCCGGTTATCGCCTACAATGGCGTGCATATCCTGGTTTCCCTCGTGATAGGCTTGGGCGCGGCGTGGCTGATCTTCCAGACCGAGAAGAACCACCCTCTCTGGTTTATTGTCTTCTTCATCTTTCTCGCCGGCTTCATCTACACTGTTGCATTGGTGGGTGTGCTGGTGGCGGAGGTGGTGGGGTTGTTGTCATGGCCGGTGATCGTGGCGGCGAACCTTGCCGCCGGGGTCACCGCTGGTGGGTACCTCTGGTGGCGGCACTCCCGGCTTCTCGTGGAGCTGACGGAGGAGGGGTAGGGAAACCCAGACCAGCCCCTGGGTGACCAGCGAAAAACAGGGGGGCCCACGGGAGCATCATGCTCCCGTGGGCCCCTTTACGAATCAGAGCTGCATTGTCCGGGTCAGTCGCTGCCCAAGCCGCTCACGACGTATGCGGCCACTGCGTCGACCGCTTCGGCCTTCAGGCCTTCCAATCCCCAGTGAGGCATCCCCTCCTTCGTTCCTACGAAGATCGCCCTGCGGACTGCCGGCTCATCTCCAGCCATCGCCCAGGTAGGTTCCCTGAAGGATGGTGGCCTGAGCGTGTCACCGGCCATCACGAACCCGCCGTCACCCAGGCCCTCGGAGCCATGACACCGAGCACAGCTGAAATTGTAGACCTGTGCCCCCCGGTCTGCACGTTTCTCTGGGGTTTCCCAGGTGAGCGTGTCGAACACTGAAGCGTCGAACATGGCAACAGCCTCTGCCATCATGCTGTCCTGGGCGGCGGCAGCAACAGCGGCAGCTTCCGCGGCCATCTCCTCTTCGGTCGGGCCGCAACCGACGGCAAGAACGACCACGACCAACGGCAGTGCGAACCAGCGCATTCTGTCCTCTCAATCCCTTAAAACAGCTAGACGTACTTCCCTTTGTTCGGGAAGATACGACGTCAGCGAGCGTTCCTTCAAGGTCCAGTCGGCCAACTACACTCTGATCTCGAGCTTTTCCCCGCACCCCCTGCAGTATTCCGCGTCATCCACATGGTCCTCCCGGCTGCATCCGGGGCAGGTTCGCTTCGACAATCTCTGGCGGGCCTGGTTCGCCAGTTCCACGGTGACGATGCCGGTTGGCACCGCGATGATGCCATACCCCATGATCATGACCAGGGAGGCAAGCAGCTGGCCAACGGGTGTCACAGGGTGGATATCCCCGTACCCAACGGTCGTCAGGGTCACGATGGCCCAATACACCCCTCTTGGAATGCTGGTGAACCCCGATTCCGACCCTTCGATGAGGAACATCATCGAGCCCACCACCACCACGATGGTCAGTACGGTGAAGAGGAAGACCGTGATCTTGTACCGGCTGGCCATCATCGCCGCGCCCAGGACCCGAGCCTCGCCCACGTACTGGGCAAGTTTGAGAACCCGGAAAACTCGCAACACGCGAAGGATCCGAATCACGATCAGGTACTGGCCTCCCGGAATCAGAAGGCTGAGATAGGTGGGGAGGACGGCGAGCAGGTCGATTACACCGAAGAAGCTGAGGGCGTACTTCGACGCCCGTCGCACTGTCAGGAGCCGGAGGACGTACTCGATACTGAAGACCACCGTGAAGATCCACTCCGCGACTCTGAAGGCCGTCCGATTCGAACCCACGATGGACTCCACGGAGTCCAGCATGACGATGGCTACGCTGACGAGAATGACCGCGATGAGGGCGACATCGAAGGTCTTCCCGGCCGGGGTGTCATGCAGGAAGATGACGTCGTACGTGCGGGACTTCCATCGGGGCCCGCCGACGGGCCGCCAGTCGTCGACCTTCGGGTTCCCCCTCCACGGGTTTAACGGCTTGGCGTCCCGCAGTCCGGGGTTTGTCCTCCCGTCTTCGGTCATGGAGTGATGTCCGGTCGGTAACGAGTGATGAAGCTGAAGAACTTGGAGACCTCCACCATGTCCTTTCCGGTAAAGGATATTGTGTGGCTATCGACTCTGTCTACGATTGGCAGATAGGCGAGGAGTTCGGCGGCGAGGTAGTTCTTGAAGCTCACCTCCACGTCGATGGGGCCCTCGACCCGGTGAGGCTCGAAATCCGCCAGCCGGCCCAGGGCTGCGGTCACCTTTTCGGCAATGATCTCCTGACCCTCTTCGGGCGTGACGGTCATGGCGGAATGAAACCCGTAGTTCCATTTCAAGACCGCACCCTCCAGGTCCCCGATCTGTTCCGCCGCTTCCGACACGATCGCATCGTCTCCGGAGATCATGACTACCGGAACTCCGAAGTGTCCGGCGATGGCCGCGTTGATCATCGCCTCGGAGGCGTGCAGGCCATTCAGTCTCACTCCCGTCAGGGTGCCGGAGGACATGGTGTGGGCCCGAACTCCCTCTGGGTTGGTCGTGCTTGCGTGGTATCCGATAAACAGGACCGCGTCGAAGCTCTCGTCGATGCCCTGCATCATGGAGAGAGGACGGGGCCAGGACCGGACCAGTTTAACGCCTCTTGGGATGCGATCGAGGAGGATGTTTTCCCCATTGCCGTGGGAGTCGCTCACGACGATCTCCGTCGCCCCGGCCGACTGGGCAGCTCGAATGGCGGCATTCACTTCGTCGGTCAACCACTCCCGCGCTTGCTGATACTCAAAACCCGTGGGGCCCAGATGGTCGCCGGTTACGACCCCGGTGACCCCCTCCATGTCGGCGGAGATGTAGACCTTGAGCCCGTCCTGGGCCGATACGGGAGGCGGGGTGACGTCACCGGACGAAAGTAGGGCACCGAATAGGATTGCCCGCAGGAGGAGGAAAGAACGACTCGACATGTTGAAACC
>JABDNZ010000485.1 GCA_013043565.1 Gemmatimonadota bacterium
GGCCTACAAAGCGGTCCTGGCCCTTCCCGAATCCCCTTACCGACGGGTGTTCAGGCAGGGCGTGAATTTCTTCAGTGAGTTGAGACCGGGGGCCCTGAGGTCGGACACCCCGGACCAAAAAGGCCTCACCCTCACTCAGTTGGAGGTCCTTCGGTTGGTCCTGGAGAAGGAGGAGGCGGAGGAGCGAGACGAGATGGCTCACGGACTCAACTGGCTGGCCATCATCGGGTCGATTTCCCCCTTACTGGGGCTGATGGGGACGGTAATTGGCATCATGAATGCCTTCCTGGGGATTACGGCGACGGGGTCCACCAACATCGGAGCGGTCGCTCCAGGCGTGGCGGAAGCCCTGATCACCACCGTGGTGGGACTGGCCGTGGCGATCCCGGCGGTAATCGCCTACAACCACTATGTGGGCCGGCTGAACCTTGTCACCGGCGAAATGGAGGGGTTCTCCAGCGAGTTCATTGGAACGTTGGCTCGGGAAGGGAAGGTATAACGAGCTATGGACTCTGGAGCCCGAAGAACGCGCCGGCAGGATCTTCCGATCAAGGCCGACATCAATGTCACGTCGCTGGTGGACGTGGCCTTCACGCTTCTGGTCATCTTCATCATCACGGCCCCCATGCTTCAGGGCGGCGTCGAGATCCAGGTGCCCGAGGCCGACGTGGCTCCCCTGACGTCGGAAACGGAGCCCATCATCGTCACCGTCGAGGAGGACGGCTCGGTTTTTCTCGCCGAAACTCCCGTCCCTACCGAGGATGTCCGGACCTCCCTTCCTCAACTGCTTCGTGCCAGCGGTGCGGAGATCGTATTGATCAAAGGGGACGCCCGGGCCAATTACGAGGCCGTCCTCCAGATCATCGCTACGGTCTCACAGATTGAAGGGATCACCATCAGTCTGGTGGGGAACCCGATCATGGAATCGTAAAAGACCATGAGGAGACGGGAGCGCCCCGGCAAGAAGTCACTCTACGCTTCGGCGGGAGTTCACGTCGTGGCCGTGGTTTTGGCTTGGCTCGCCCAGGTTCCCACCTCAGACCCGTCGGATTTCCTGACCTATCAGATCACGTATTTCTCCCCCCCGCCGGCGGAGGAAGCTCCCGAGCCGGAGCCGGTGGTCCAAGAGGAGGTAGCCGTAGAAACGCCGGAACCGATACCCGATGATCCTCCCCCGGTGGTTCAGGAAGAGACGAGGGTGGAGGAACGGCCAGAGCCCACGCCGACGCCGGCCCCGCCGGACCCAGTGGAGGAAGCGGGGGACCCGGAACCGTCGGAGGAAATCAGCGGGGAAGATCTGAACATTCGCATGGAGGGCCTGAGGAGGGATTTCCCCGACTATTACCTGAATATCCAGCGGCAGATCCAGAGGTGTTTCGAGTATCGGGGCGGGGGACGATTGGAGACCTCCATCATCTTTCAGATCTCCCGTGACGGAACGGTGGATGGCGGGACCATCGATTTCTATGAGCGATCCGGGAACGTGAACTTCGACTATGCGGCCATGGGTGCCGTCGAGTGCGCCGGCGCCGGGCGTTTCGGACCGCTTCCGGAAGACTTGGGTTGGGATCGACTTCCCATCCTCTTCACCTTCAGGCCCAGGGGAAGCGAAAGTTTGTCCTCGGGCACCGGGGCATCCCCGGACGGCTCTGGCTCGTCTAAGCCGGGAGAGCCGGGATACGAGATTTGAGAATGACAATCGGACGGAAGGTAGGAATGAAGGAAATCAAGAGGTTGGCCTTTGTGACCCTGCTCGTGGTGTTGGCGGCGGCAGGGGCCGGGGGGAATCTGGCCGGTCAGGAGCCGGGGGACACCTTCCCCGGCGTACGCCTGGGGCTGCTCTACGAGACCAGCTTTCAGCCGGTGGTGGCGATCAAGCCGTTCAGTTCCCGTTTCGGCGGAGCGGGGGTGGATGTGCAGGTGGAGGCAATCATCGCACGGGATCTCCGCTATTCCGACCGGTTCGAGCTTCTGGATTCCCTCCCAGCCTCCCTGGTGGGGGAGGGGATCGACTACCAGCTCTGGGATCAACTGGGTGCCACCTGGTTGATATCGGGACAGGTGGAGGGTCTCGGGGAGGGGTACTCCCTCGTCTTGAATCTCCACAACGTGGTCTATTCGGAAGTCAGGGAGGAGGCCCGATTCCCCCTTCCCGATACGGCCTCCGACGACTTCAGGATGGCCGTACATCGGGTGTCCGACCGGATCGTGGAGTGGATCACCGGGGAGCCCGGGATGGCGGCCAGCCGGATCGCCTTCTCCCGGGCAATGGGTGATGGTGTTCAGGAGATCTACATCGTCGACTCCGACGGTGAGAACCTGCGGCGAATCACCGGCCACGGAGATATCAGCAAGTCTCCGGCCTGGCACCCTTCCGGACAGAAGATCGCCTATGTCCGGTCGGTAGACCTGACTCCCCACAAGATCTTCGAAAGGGACCTGAGGACCGGCCGAGAGAAGGTCCTGAGCCCCGGAAGGGAGGGGCAGCAAACAACCCCCGCCTATCATCCCAACGGGCGTGAGCTGGCCTTCGGCCTCATGGGCTACAACCGGACGGGCCTCTTCAGCTACGACGTGGAACGGGACTGCTGCCTCACCCACATCCAGGGGGGACGGTGGGAGGACCTCTCCCCGACGTTTTCTCCGGATGGGAGCCGGATAGCCTTTAACTCGAACCGCCTCGGGACTCATATCCCCCAGGTCTATACCGTATCTTCCCGGGGTGGCCGGGCGGACCTGGTTTCCCCTTACGTTCCGGGGACACCAGGGTACTATACGTCGCCGGATTGGTCTCCAACGGGGGACCGGGTGGTCTTCCATGGCCGCATCAATCGATATGGGCGATACCACATCCTGGTGGCGGAGGTGGAGTCAAGGCGACCCCAGGTCCTCAGGCTCACGGCCGAGGGGAACAACGAGGACCCGAGCTGGGCTCCGGACGGCCGTCACATCGTGTTTTCCGGGGAACGGAGCTACGGATATGGGCTCTTCGTGGTAGACGCCGCCACCGGCCGCATCAGGGCCTTGGTGCCGAACGTCCGTGCCGGTCCTCCGGAATGGTCGGGCCCCCTGCCGGATCTGACCGCCGAGACGTTGCGCGGAGGGGGGTTTTGAGGTATATGCCTTGTGAGAAGTCCGGTCCTGACCCGGCCGGTGAAGTCCTTTTGAATCGGGGGGTTAAGCCCCTCCGGGCAGTCTTGCGTTCGAACCCTTTTTTCGACTGGGAGCTGGGATGAAATACCGCACTTTCATAGTCACCGCCTTGGCCGCCGTCCTTCTTCTTGGCGCCTGTAAGAAGGACCCGCCGCCGCCGCCGGAGCCCTCCGGGCCCACCGCAGAAGAGCTGGAAGCCCAGCGCATCGCCGACTCCATCGCAGCGGCAGAAGAGGCCGCCCGCCAGGCAGCCATGGCCGCCGAGCGTGAGGCGAGAGCCCGGGAAGCTGCCATCGCCGCCGCTAGGGCCACGCTGGCCGAGAGGATCCATTTCGATCTCGACATGGCCGAGATCCGGCCCGATGCCGAACGGATCCTCAGGGACAAGCTTGCCATTCTGAGGGCGAGCCCAGCGGTAATGCTACGCGTCGAGGGACATTGTGATGAGCGGGGTTCCAACGAGTACAACGATGCGTTGGGGAACCGTAGGGCCCAAGCGATAGTAGACTTCTTTACGAACTTCGGTCTGGATGCATCCAGGTTCGCCATCGTTTCCTTCGGGGAGGACCGCCCCCTGGCGAACCAGAGCAACGAGGATGCCTGGGCCATGAACCGGCGTGGTGAATTTATCATCACGGCTGGTCAGAACGATATCAACCCGGGGGGTACCCCGTAGTCAGATGATGAATCTCGTTTCATCCCCAATCCCGGGTACCGGGGGTTCTCCCGGTGCCCGGGTTCTCGGGAACAGGTGGCTCTTGGTGGGCCTCTTTGGGCTTGCCCTTTCCGGCTGTGCCACAAAGGGAGATCTCCGCAGCCTTCAGGACGAAATAAGGGAGATGGGCGCGCGGCAGCAGGAGGAAATCCGAGAGCTGTCAGGACTCAACATGGCGGTCCAGGACACCCTGGGACGCCAGTCCGACGCCATCTTCGAGTCCAGAGGGGATATCAACAGACGGCTGCAGCTTCTCGAACAGGAGATCCTCACCATCCAGGAGCTCCTTCGCATGAACCAGCAGTCGCTCATGACCATCAGGGATCTCCTGGAGTCCCGAAGGTCCGTGGCGGGATCTACGTTCCAGACGGACACAGAGCCACGCCCCGGAGGTTTCACTCCGGCTGCAGAGGTGGCCGGGGGGCCGGTGGAGATGTACAACACCGCCGCCACCCAGTTCAACAACGGCTCCCTGAATACCGCCCGACGGGCTTTTCAGCAATTCCTCAGGGAATACCCGACGGACGCGTTGGCGGACGACGCCCGGTACTACTTGGCGGACATCCTGGTCCAGGAAGAGCGCCTCGAGGAAGCAATCCCTGCCTTTTTGAGAATCCAGGAGGACTTCCCTACGGCCGACATGGTTCCGCAGGCTCTTTATCGGGTGGGTGAGATCTACATCAGACTCGATCAACTGGAGGATGCACGGCAGTACCTTGAGAGAGTCGTGAACACCTATCCGGGAACCGATGCGGCCAGAGAAGCCCAGGAGCGGCTCGACGAGATCGGGTAGACGCGGTATTCGACCGGGCTCCCAGAGTTCGGGCCAACCCACCTCTCCCAGGATTCCCATCGAACGATGCGATGCCCCCGCTGCGACGGCGCTGACAACCGGGTGGTCGACACCCGAACCAGCCGTGGTGGGCGGGCCGTCCGTCGGCGTCGGGAGTGTTCGGAGTGCGGAGAGCGTTTCACCACCTACGAGTATGTAGAGGGCCGGACCATCCAGGTCCTGAAACGTGATGGGTCGGCGGAAGAGTTCGACCGGGAGAAGCTCGTAAAAAGCCTCCAAATCGCATGTGCGAAAAGGCCTGTCTCGGCGTCGCAGGTCGAAACCCTGGCGGATGAGATCGAGGACGAGCTCTCGAGACAGGCCGGTGTGGAGGTGCCCAGCTCCCTCCTGGGCGAGATGGTGATGGATGGCCTGAAGCCACTGGATCGGGTCGCTTACGTACGTTTTGCATCCGTTTACAGGAACTTCCAGGACATCGAAGAGTTCCAACTATTTGTAGACGACCTCAACGCCCGGCAGCGGCAGGAAGCAGAAGCCCGGGAACAGGAAGAGCTTCCGCTCTCATAGAATTTCCATATGGGTGAGTTTTCCGACAGAGCGCGACGACGGGGGGAGATGCCCTTCCTCGACCACCTGGAGGAGCTCCGGTGGCGGATCCTCTGGAGCCTGCTGGCGGTGGTGTTGGGGACGGTAATTGGGTTCATCTTCGTTTATTATTTTGGGGTGATGGAGCTTCTCATCCGCCCCATGCGAGTGGCCTACGACGATCCCAACTTTCGCCTCATCTACCTTTCCCCCGCCGACCCATTCTTCGTCACCCTCAAACTCGCAGTGGTGGTAGGGGTCCTCCTGGCCTTCCCCATCATCGTCTATCACATCTGGTCTTTCCTCTCTCCGGCCCTGGAAAAAAATGAAAAACGGGCCATCGTCCCTGCCCTGTACCTGGGGTTCTTGTTGTTCTGTGCCGGTGTGGCTTTGGCGTATTTTGTGGCCCTGCCCCTGACGATGAAGTTCTTCCAGAACTTCCAGGCGGAGTTTCTGGAGGAGCAGTTAGAACAGGCGAAAACCCTGGCTTTCATCACCAAACTCCTCATCGGATTCGGGGTTATCTTCGAACTTCCTGTCGTGGTGATGATTCTCTCGGCTTTGGGGCTGGTGACGCCAGAATTCCTGCAATCGAAGCGTCGCCATGCCATGGTTCTCATCACTGTGCTGGCCAGCTTCCTGACTCCCGGGGATGTCATCACGCTGACCATCATGCTTATGGTCCCCCTCTTCTTCCTCTACGAGTTCAGCATCTTCCTTTCGAAGATGATCTGGAACAGGAAGCGGGCGAGCGAAAAGGAAGAGGCTTCCTCCGGCCCCCCCGAGGCTCCCCCGGATCCTCCTGAAGGCTCGGTGGAGGCTGAATGAGATCGGGGGTGGGTGCGAAGGCCCCCTTCCGGCTTTCGAGACTGATCTTCGCTCTGGTCGGCGCACCCCTCTTTTGGGGCGGGGCGACGGGGGCACAGGCGCAGGCACCGCCGCCGGACACGCTCCGGGTGGAGGCGCCGGACACCGTCCCGGTGGATTCCACGCTTCTACGAATCCAACAGCAGCTCCGAGGTCTGGCGAAACCACCGGGGATCGATTCCACCTACTTCCTTCCCGATTCCCTCATGCCCGACTCCCTTCGGGAGCGTCTCGAGGCCCGCTCCGGCCGACGGGGAAGGGGCCGGGAGAGCCCACAGGCTTCCCGATCCCCCATGAGCGGGGGGGACAGTATCCTCATGGCCCTGAAGGAGTTGGAGGGGTATACACTCACGGAGTATCAGTCCATCGGGGCCGATTTCGCCGCCGCAAATCGTCAGCTCGTTTTGCTGGGGACCCCTGACAACCAGGCCCGGATTTTTGCGGATGGGCTCGAGCTGACGGCCGATTCCCTATTCTACGATGATGAAAAGGGGAAGGTCTGGTCCACGGGCTCGGCGGCCTCCTTCCAGCCGGCCGAGGGTGATCCGGTGGAAAGCCGTATCATCGTGTTCGACCTGGCCGAGGAGCGTGGTACGGCTCTGGACGCCACCACCAAGTACTCCGGAGGAGGTGACTGGATCGTCCACGGAGACCTGACCTCCGTCACCGACACGGCCTCCTTCGGGAACCATCTTCAGTTCACGTCCTGCGAGCTGGAGGAGCCTCACTACCACTTCGCCTCCAACAACGTGAAGATCGTGAGGGGGAACCTCCTGGTTGCGCGGCCGGTCAAGCTTTACTTCGCCGACGTTCCGGTGGCGTGGCTCCCGTTCATGGTCCAGAACCTCGAGCAGGGTCGGTCCTCAGGGCTCCTTACACCCACCTTCAGCATCAACGACATCGTCCGGACCTCCGAGGGTTACTCCAGGAGAATCTCGAACCTGGGATTCTACTGGGCCATGAGCGAGTACTATGACGCCACGGTTTTCCTGGATTGGTGGAGTGGAGAGCACCTGTCTCTGACCGGAAGTGCACGGTTCAACTGGGCCAAACAGTTCCTCACCGGGAACCTCAGCTACCGGCAGTTCTGGCGAGAAGGAGGCGATAAACAGAGGGCCATCAACGGCAGCACCCAATGGGAGGTGAGCGAGAGGACGAGGTTGAGGTTCAGGGGAAGTTATGCTTCGTCTACCTCCATGGTCCGGCGGACCTCCTTCGACCCCCGTGAGGTTGTCCAGTCCATCGACTCGGAGGGAGGGGTGACCCATCGATTCGATTTCGGAAACCTCACCCTCAGCGCGAACAGGAAGCAGTATCTGTCCGACGATCGGGTGGAGATGACCCTTCCGAACCTGAGCTTCTCTCTCTCACCGATGACCTTTCTCAGGGCTCCGACCGGACGTGCGCGGTTCTACAACAACATCACCTGGTCGGGTTCCACCAGCTTCCGCAGAAGCATATCCGATCGGGCTCCCCAGGCGGATTCGTTGCCCTTCAGTGCCTCTCTGGCGGATCAGGTCAGAACGAATGCAAAACTCAGCACGGGACTCAGCATCGGGAACCTGTCCCTGGGCGGAGCGCTGGACTTTTCGGAGAACCTGACCAAGGACGTACCCGCCGGGATGCCCCTCATCGGGACGCTGGGGCCGGAGGATCCTTTCTTCCTCCAAGACCAAGGAGAGGCCCAGGCCGGATGGAACGCTTCCCTGGGGTACCAGCAGCGTCTCATCGGGGCGACCACGCTGACTCCCAGCCTCAGCGTCTCGAGCCGCCTGGTTCGATCCGACACGGACTCCCTGGCCTCTTCATTCGTATCCGGGCCCACGCGCCTGTCCATGGGCGTGACCCTGAGGAGCGATATCTATGGATTCTTCCCGGGGTTCGGGTCGTTCGAGGCGATCCGGCACAAAATGAGCCCCAGCTTCGATTATTCCTATTCGCCGGAGGTGTCTCCAACCGATCTGCAGAGACAGGTGTTCGGGGCGACGGAGGTTGGAGCCCAGAGGACCCTCAGAATCTCGCTGAACCAGACCTTCGAGGCGAAACTGAAGGAAGAGGCGGCTCTCAAGGCTCAGGAGGATGCGGCGGCCCGTCTGAACCTTCCGGGGCTTCCTCAGGACTCCCTTTTGCTCGCGAAGCTGGACTCGGCCGGGGTTGCCTACAACCCCATGGCCATCGATTCACTCCTGGCCGATTCGATCGCGGCGGACTCCCTGTCTATCCTGGCGGATTCCCTCCTCGGGCCCACATCGGCTGCTCCCGGTCAAAAGGTCACGATCCTGGCCCTCCGGACCACGGCGGTCACCTATGACTTCGAAAAAGCCGCCGAAGCGAACGATTGGCTCTTCGGGATTGAAACCACCCGGCTCACGAACACGATCTCATCCGACTACCTCCGCGGACTCAACCTCACTTTCACGCACGACTTGTTCGAGGACCAGGTCGGAACGGGAGGTTCAGGAGGAGGGGATTCGTCCAGGAAGTTCTCCCCCCACCTCACGTCCATGAACTTCGGGTTCTCCCTGGATGGACGGTCCCTGCCCTTCAAGCTTTTGGGGGCTCTGCTGGGTGGGGATGACGAGGAGGTTGCGGCGACGGGGGCACCAACCCCTTCGGCCGATGCCGATCCCCAAGCCAACCCCTTCGCTCCCACTCTCACCGATGAGGCGAGCGTGATCCCCGGCGGGAGCGATCCCAACCAGGGCAATCGGGCCGCCCGTTCCCGGGGCCCCGGTGGATCCAGTGCGTGGAGGGCGAATCTCAGCTTCTCCATGCAGCGGCCGCGGGCCGAGAACGCCCAGGGAAACCAGATGCTCCAGGGTGATGTCCGCTTCCGTCTGACCGAGAATTGGGATGTCAGCTGGCGGACCTCCTATGACATTCTGACGGGGTCTTTCAACGACCACTTCGTCCAGCTGACCCGGAACCTCCATCGCTGGGAAGCCCACTTCGATTTTCGGAAAACAGCCACGGGGAATTGGAGCTTCCGGTTCGAGGTTGCCCTGACCGACCAGGAGGACCTGCATTTTGATTACTCCCAGCGGAGCTACCAGGATCGTTCGGGAGTGAGGCGGTATTAGCAGGGACCTCTACCCTGCGTTTCCACCCCGACCCTCCAACCCCGAGTCGTGTCACCACCCCTTTCGGCGTTGTCCACTCTGGGGGACACTTTTCTCGAAGGCTCCCCCAAAACCCCAGCAAAACCAGCGCTCTCCTCCCCGGCACGGGTCCTGCCCTACCTAGGGCCAGGTACACTCCTCACCCGGAGGACAGAATGAAACGCGCCATGCTAGGGCTCCTTCTCTTGCCCATGGTAATCGGCTTTTCGGCTTGTGATACTGACGACCTCATCTACTACGACGACGAGTATGCCGCCCCGCCGGAGAACCTCGCCGGGTGGTACTACAACAGGGCCGTGTACCTCAGCTGGGAGCTGGGGTCCGGCTGGGACAATGACCCATTTCGGGTTTTTGGGAAGCGGCGGTCTGATTCCAATTATTACCTGATCGCCGAAGTCACGAACTGCGCTGACGGCCTCTGTTCCTACACGGACGTGAATATCGTTCCGGAGATCACCTACGAGTACTACGTGGCGTCCGTGAGCCCCAGTGGCCTCGAGACCGCCTCGGACTGGTCTGTGGAGGTGTTCGTGCCGTTCCCGGATGCGCCGCCGGCTCCAGGGACGGCGGAAGTCGTTGCGCTGGACAATGCCAACTACATCCTGTGGAGCAACGATCCCCGGAACACCCCGGATTTCTCTTTCTACCGGGTGTACCTGGCGGCCGACGGGGGAGATGATTTCATCCTGGGAGAGACGGACTCCGAAGGCTTCCTGGACCTCCTCGCGGTCAACGGTGACACCTACGAATACTTCGTCACGTCCGTCGACGATCAAGGCCATGAGAGCGGAGGGAGTCAGCTGGCCGTAGGCACCCCCCGACCGGACTATCACGGCGAGTGGATCTATGCCTACGAGGACGTCCCCACCCAGGCGGGGTTCCGGTTCTCCGAAGACGAGATGACATACCCGATTCTGGACGGGGACTCCCCGAGCAGGCATTTCAGGGTCGAGGTGGACGCCGACGGATGGTGGCTGGTCCCCGGTGCCGGAACAGAGATCTTCGACGGCCTTTTCGAGACCACGGCCCTGAAGTGCGGCGTCGGCTCGGATTCGGACTGCGTGGCCATTGATCAGGCCCCTCTCACGGGATATACGAACCTGGACATGGCCCTGTACCCACAGACCACCTACGTGCTCAAGGTGATCGGCGACGACGGGAAGGACCACTACGGGGCGGTTCGGGTGACCCTGTTGGGGTTCGATCAGGACGGTGCGGCCATCATGATCTTCGATTGGGCCTACCAGCTGCAACCGGGTAACCCGAACCTGGCTCCGAAGAAGGCTGCCCGCCGTTAGTCGAAGTAGGTCAACGGATCGGGCTGCTCGCGGAGACTTTGCAGAAACCCCCGGCCTCGAAGCAGGTTCGAGGCCGGGGGTTTGCCATAGCGGTGGCGAGGCGTTCGCTTGTGTAGGTTTCTACCCTGGTTTATTTTGCGACACTTCGGGTCAATCAGCCCGGATCGACGTCCATCCTTGGCAAAAGGGTCTGGACGTCCTTCATTTTTCCCGCCCCTCCTCGGGCTCCACCCGGGATGTCCGGAGGGGTTCCGGTCGTAGCAAACGCCATATCCGGTGGAAAGCCATGAAAGTCGAAGAGCTTAAAGAGCAGGCCCGCCGTCACGAGCAGCGTGAGGAGTGGCAGAAGGCTTTCGACCTGTACACGGCTGCACTCAGCTTTCAGGAGCAGGAGGAAGCCCCGGATATCACGCTCCTGAATCGGGTCGGCGACATCCAGACTCGCCTCGGCCAAATCGACGGGGCCGTGGAGCAGTATGAGAGGGCCATTCAGCTCTATCTGGAAGCAGAACTCCCGAATAATGCTATCGCAATCTGCAAAAAGGTCCTTAGGAATTTGCCAGATCGGAATATCTTCTTCCTGAGGATGGGACAGATCAGGGCTTCTCAGGGGTTCCTGACCGACGCGAGACAGAACTTCTTGGCCTATGCCGAGCGGCAAACGGCCGTGGGGGACGTGGAGGGTGCTCTCAACGCCCTCGTGGAGTTCGTGGATCTATCCCCCGAGGATGTGGAGATCCGCCGGAGCCTCGCCTCACAACTGGAATCCCACGATCGGACCCAAGAGGCCATCGATCAGTATTCGGAGGCATACCGACAGCTGGCTTTAATGGAAAGGGACGAGGAGGCCGAAGAGATCTCCGGGAAGCTGGAGGAGCTCGATCCCGAGTTGAGCCTTCCCGATCTCGACTCCATCCGGGCCGTTTCGGATGAGCCGGAGCCGGAGCCGGAGCCGGAGGATTTGGTCCTGGAAGCTACGGACCTTGGCGGCATAGACCTGGTGGATTGGGACCAGGAAGACCAGGCCCCGGAAGAGATCGAGACGGAGTCTTCGGAGCCCCAAACCGAGCCCCAAGCCGAGGCACCTGAGGAGGATTCGGGAGGCGTCCTCGAGGTCGACGAGATCGAGGCGGTTCACGAGGTCGAGGAAGCGGACGAGCCCGACGATGAGCTACCCACCTTCGACTTCGATGCGGAAGAACTGGCCGAGGACGCGGAGGTCATTACCAGCTTCGGGGCGTCCATGCCGGCAGAAGAGGAGGAAGATCCTGGAGCGACGAACTCGGCCGATTCGGAAGGCCCTGGAGATTTCCTGGCCATGGTCGGACTGGAGGATGAAGCAGCCACAGAGGAGACCGGCCCTCAGGACTTGGATGAGCTCCCTCTGATCGGCCTCGACAGTCCGGAGGATACGCTGGGGATCGGTGGTTATGACGACGAGCTCCCTCTCCTGGGGTTGGAGGAGGAAGAGGAAGCCGAAACCAGGGAGGAAACAGGCCTTGAAGCGCCGGTAGAGGATGCCCTGGAGGGCGCCCTGGAAGATGCCGTCTTTGAGGCGGGGATGGTGGAGAAGGAGGAGGTCGACGAATCGGAGGCTACGATCCTCGGCGTTCCGGATGCCTCCCCCATGGCGGACCACCAGGAGGCTGCCAATCAGGGTGATATGGACCTTGCCATCGAAAGGGTAAGGAACCACATCGAGGCGGATCCGGAAAAGGTGGAGCTATATCAGCGTCTCGTGGAGTATGCTTTCCGGAAGAACGACCAGAACGTATTGATCTCTGCCTATCTTGAGTTGGCGGGGTGTTTGGCCCGGACAGGTGCGCCCAGCAAGGCCAGAGCCGTGTACCAACAGGTCCTTTCCCTCTCCCCGGACCATCATGGAGCCGCGGCGGGGTTGGCCGAATTGGATGGAGTTCCATTGGCAACGCCTCCGTCCCAGGTATCGTCATCGGAGGAGTATGTCGATCTGGGGGCGATGATTCTAGGCGATGATGATGAGGAATCCACCAGGTGGACCGTGCCGGCCGAAGCGCCGTCCGGTGACGAAGAGGCGGATTTCGCCAAGATGCTCGGCCAGTTCAAGGAGAAGGTGTCCGAGCATGTGGCAGCGGACGACGTCGGAGCCCACCATGACCTGGGTACCGCGTACATGGAGATGGGCCTGCTCGACGAAGCCATTGGTGAATTCCAGATGGCCCTTCGGGCGGCGCCGGACCATCTGCCCACCTATGAAGTCATGGGGCGGTGCTGGATGGAGATGAAAAAACCGGACATGGCGGTGAGGGTGCTGTCCAGGGCTCTTGCGGCGGATCATGAGGTCGAAGACGAGCTGATCGGGATTTATTATCTCATGGCCCGGGCCTATGAGGAGCAGGGGAACACAGGCGAGGCTTTGGAGTTCTACGAAAAGGTCTTTTCCCTGGACATCAACTTCGAGGACGTGACCGAACGGCTTCGGGCTCTTCGGTAATGTTTGTAGCTCTCCCATCGAGATGACCGACCCCAAACCTCTGGTCAACGAAGCCTCCTCCGGCCTGGATCGGATCCAAGCGCCGGTCCGGGATCGGCTCGACCTGATTCTCGACGAGATCCGCCGGATCGTAGTGGCGG
>JABDNZ010000486.1 GCA_013043565.1 Gemmatimonadota bacterium
CGCATGAGGCTTTCCTGGGACGTCGCGCGAAGATACCTAGCCCCGCGGAGGGGCGGGCGGTTCCTCTCGTTCATCACATGGATCTCTCTCGGAGGGGTCACGGTGGGAGTGACGGCCCTCATCGTCGTCATCGCGGTGATGACAGGGGCCAAAGAGGACTTTCAGGACAAGATCCTCGATGTGAACCCCCACGTACTGGTCCTGGAGTCGTCTGACAACCTCAGAATGGGCGGATGGCGTCCGGTGCTGGACTCGATCCGTGTGGTGGAGGGGGTAGTTACGGCAACGCCTTTCGCCCTTACCAAGGTCGTGTTGGCACGGGGAAAATACGGCCAAGCCGCCGACCTCTATGGGATCGATGTCACCAGCCTCGGGGATGCGGCGACCGGGATCGAAGAGCGGATTCGATCCGGTGAACTCCCTCTGGGCGAAACCGAGTCAGGACTTCCCCCTCTCCTGGTGGGGACGGGGCTGGCGGACAGGATGATCGTCTTCCCTGGGGATACCCTCCTGCTCATGGCCATCGAAAACATTCAGAGGGACCCGTTTGGCGGATTCTCCCCCACCATGCGGCAGTTCGAGGTCACAGGCACGTTTTCCACGGGTCTTTGGGACTACGACCTGGCGAACCTTTATGCACATCTCGAGGACGTCCAGGACGTCATGGGCGCGTTGGACTCGGACGAGATCTCTGGTATAGGAGTCCGAGCGGTCGACCCATGGCAAGCGTCGGAGCTGGAGGCCAACCTTCGCGAGGCCCTGGGCTTTCCCTACTACCCCGAGAGCTGGTCGAAGACCAACCAAAGCCTCTTTGCCGCACTGGCCTTGGAAAAACTGGCCATGTGGGTGATCCTCTTTCTGATCGTGGTGGTGGCCGCCTTCAACATCGTCAGCACGCTGGTGATGGTGGTCGTTGATCGGACTCGGGAAATAGGGATTCTGAAGTCCATGGGGATGACCAATAAGGGCATCCTCCACGTCTTCATGCTCCAGGGAGTTTGGATCGGGTTTATCGGAACGGCGGTGGGGACCCTTCTGGGATGCACCCTCTCCTGGATCCTGGACACCTACGAGATCATCCAGATCCCCCCTGACGTTTATTTCGTAGACCGGCTCCCTGTCGCGCTCCATCTCTCCGACGTGGTCCTGATCTTCGTGGCCAGTGTCGCCGTGGCTTTTGCCGCCACCATTTACCCGGCCCTCCAGGCTTCACGTTTGGAACCCGTCGAGGCGATCCGACATGAATAGCCAGCCGATCCCCCCGCCTCCCCGGGCCGAGGAGACCCACGTGCCCTTGGAGGCCCTTGGCCTTCGGAAGCACTTTCTGTCGGGAGATGGAAGTGAACTCCGGATTTTGCAGGGGGTAGATCTCCGTATTGGAGCCGGAGAAGTGGTGGCCATCGTCGGGGCCAGCGGTGTAGGCAAGTCGACCTTACTTCACCTGCTCGGGGCTTTGGATCGACCCACGCAAGGTGACGTTTTTGTTGGAGGCACCAGCTTGTTCGAGATGGACCAGGAAGCTCGGGCCGAGGTGCGGAACCGCCACGTCGGGTTCGTGTTCCAGTTTCACCACCTCCTGCGGGACTTCAGCGCTTTGGAGAACGTGGCTTTTCCATGCCGCATCGGTGGAGTCCCCGAGGGCCAGGCGCTGGACCGTGCCCGGGCGCTCCTCGAAGCCGTCGGCGTCGGGAATCGGAAAGACCACCTCCCGACCCAGCTTTCCGGTGGGGAGCAGCAAAGGGTCGCCGTGGCGAGGGCCTTGGCCAACGATCCGCTGGTACTGTTGGCCGACGAGCCCTCGGGGAACCTGGATGAGGCCACGAGCCGGGAGCTGCATGAGCTCCTGTTCGGTCTTCGGGAGGAGAAAGGGACCTCCATGGTTCTGGTCACACACAATCTCGATCTCGCCGACCAGGCGGATCGGATTCTAGAACTTCGGGATGGGGTCCTTCACAACGATGTGAACGGGGGCACCTCCGAAGGACCGGAAGAGGAGGGGGAGAAGCTTGGCGAGTAAGGATCCGTCGGAGAAGGTCTGCGACAGCTGCGGGGAACCAGGGGCAGTCGTGCACCTCACACAGGTGGTGAACAACGAAACCACCACCTCCCACCTGTGTGAGAAGTGCGCGGCCGAGAAGGGCGTTCATACCAGCGTCCCCGTGTCTCCCTCCAACCTCCCCTTGGCCGATTTCTTGGCGAAGATGGGTGGCGAAGACCCTCCGGAGGCCGGAGGCCTGGACCAGGATCTTTCGTGCCCCTTTTGTGGTCTGTCCACCAAGGATTTTCGGGAGGTGGGTCGCCTCGGGTGCCCTCAATGTTATCCCACGTTCGAGGAGTACCTCCGAGGCCTCCTGCGACGAATCCACGGTGGCACCACCCATGTCGGCAAGGTCTACCTCCCACCCGATCCCAGCGTATCCGATCGAGAGAAGAAGCTGGCGGCCCTGAGGCGGAAGCTCTCCAGGGCCGTAGAGTCCGAAGATTTCGAGCGGGCCGCGACTCTGCGGGATGAGATCCGGGCCCTCGAACCGGCATCCTGAGGACTCATGGACGAACTCTCTGCAATTCCGGATTTTGGCCTGGGCTGGTTGGACGCCAGCGGTCCCTCCTCGGAGATCGTTCTCTCCACAAGGGTCCGGCTGGCGAGAAACCTCCAGGGCCATGCGTTTGGGCCTCGGGCTCGGGTCAACGACAGGGAAGCGGTCCTCGCCCAGGTCCGGGGGGTAGTCGAGAAATCGAGCCGCCTCTCCGGGTCGACCCTCTGGGAGCTCGGAACGGTGACCACCCGGACCCGGAGGATCCTTCTGGAACGGCGCCTCGTCTCCGAGGACCTCATGGGGGGAGAGAAGGGGACTCCCCACCGAGCTGCCGCCGTTCTCCTTTCAGGCAGTGATCCACTCAGCGTGATGGTCAACGAGGAGGATCACCTCCGTCTCCAGTCGTTGCTGTCGGGGCTTCGTTTGCGCGACGCCTGGTCACTTGTCGACTCGCTCGACGAAGAGTTGGGAACGGACCTTCCCCTTGCGTACCACCATGAATTCGGGTTCCTCACCAGCTGCCCCACCAACGTGGGAACCGGCCTCCGAGCGTCGGTCCTCATGCACCTTCCGGGCCTGGTCCTGACAAAAGAGATCGGCCAGGTCCTCAAAGGGTTGAACCAGGTGGGGATCACGTTCCGGGGCCTTTACGGGGAGGGATCGGAGGTCGTTGGCAACTTCTTCCAGGTGTCCAACCAGACCACCCTCGGGAAATCCGAGGAAGACCTGGTGGATCACCTCGATCAGATCGTCCGACAGGTGATCCAGTACGAGGAGCAGGCCCGACAGGTTCTCCTAAAAGAGGCGGCGGCTGTGACCGAGGATAAGGTCTGGCGGGCCTACGGGTTGCTTCGATATGCCAGATCCCTGTCTTTCGAGGAGATGATCAATCTTTTGAGCGGGGTCCGACTGGGGTCCAGCCTGAAACTTCTGCCGAATCTTCGAGTATATACCCTCAACAAGATCATGATCTACTCGCAGCCGGCCCACCTGGAGCAGGCGGCGGGGCGAGACCTACCCCCTCCCGAATGTGACGCGCACAGAGCCAGCTTCGTGCGCAGGATTTTATCGAAGGAGGGGGTTGTTACTTCCGACGAAGAGAGCAACTCCGAAGGCCCATGAACTACAACTTCACAGACCGGGTTCGAAAAGTCCTGGCCATGGCCAGGGAGGAGGCGATCCGACTCCAGCACGACTATGTGGGGACGGAACACATTCTCCTTGGACTCATCAGGGAAGGGGAGGGTGTGGCCGCCGCCGTCCTCATGAAGCTCACCGTGGACCTCGATGCCGTTCATGAAGGGGTTGAGGAGTCGGTGCGCAAGGGCAAGGCCACCATCGCTTTAGGGGAGTTACCCTATACCTCCCGGGCCAAGAAGGTCCTGGAGTACGCCATGGCCGAAGCCCGGGAAATGAGCCACTCCTACGTGGGAACGGAGCACCTGCTGCTCGGCCTCCTCCGGGAGGAAAAGGGAATCGCGGCCCAGGTGTTGAACTCCCTCGGTGTCACGCTCGAAGAGACCCGAGCCGAAACCCTGAAAATCCTCGGTTCGGACGTAGGTCCCTCGGAACCTGCCGGCATCGGTGGAGTGATCCCCGGTGGCACCACCCCGGGCACCAAAGGCGACAAGAAATCCAAGACCCCGGCCCTCGATCACTTCTGCCGAGATCTCACCAATCTGGCCGGTGAGGGAGAACTCGATCCAACCATTGGGCGGCATTCTGAGATCGAAAGGGTAGTGGAGATCCTTTGCCGTAGAAAAAAGAACAACCCAGTGCTCATCGGAGAGCCCGGAGTCGGGAAGACCGCCATCGTGGAAGGACTCGCACAGCTCATCTCCAGGGGAGAAGTCACCGAGGCCCTGAAGGACCACCGGGTCCTGGCCCTGGACATGGCGGCGGTCATCGCAGGAACGAAGTACCGCGGACAGTTCGAGGAGCGCCTCAAAGCGGTGATGAACGAGATATCTCAGAATCGCAACGTGGTCCTATTCATCGACGAGCTGCACACGTTGGTGGGGGCCGGGGCCGCCGAGGGTGCGATCGACGCGTCAAATATGCTGAAACCCGCTCTGGCCAGAGGCGAGCTCCAGTGCATCGGCGCCTCCACCCTGAACGAGTACCGGAAGTATATCGAGAAAGACGGTGCTCTCGAGCGCCGCTTCCAGCCTGTGATCGTTGATCCGCCGACCGTGGACGAGACGGTGGAAATCCTGAAGGGCCTGAGGCCCCACTACGAGGACCACCATCGGGTCACGATCCCCGATAAGTCCCTGGACCAATCGGCCCGCCTGTCGGACCGGTACATCACGGACCGGTTTCTTCCGGACAAAGCCATCGATGTCATTGATGAAGCAGGAGC
>JABDNZ010000489.1 GCA_013043565.1 Gemmatimonadota bacterium
GTTGTCCGGGCGGACGGCCCCTGGCAAGCGAGAAAAAATGGAAACTCCTGGGGCCCCTAGTCAGTATAAGTAAGGTACGGAGCCCCATCCGGGGCAGGAGTAGCTGAAACGGCTGAGAGTGGACTCACGGATGAGCAAGGATAAGACAGCGTCGGTAACCGAGCGTCGGGCATCGCAGGATCGGATGTTCCGCATCGCTTTTGGTTCCTCCTTGTTGATCCATGTCCTGATCTTCCTTTTCTGGCGGGTCGTGCCCATTCCGCCTTCCCCCTTTTCCGCCGCCGGCCCCAGAGCAGGGGACTTCTATGCCGCGGGTGGCGGGATGGAGTCCGTGAGCCTGACGGTGCCGCCCTCCCGCGTGATCGTTCCACCCCGGGTGCCTTTGATCAGTCTGGAAGACATCCCGGTGGAGTTCGACATGGATCCCCAGCTGGACCTGGCGGCCATGACCGGTGAGGCACAGGGGAGGTCGGATGGGCCGCCCGGGATCGAAGGCGGACAGGGCCAAGGCGACGGGGGAACGGCAGCGGAGGGGTTCTTCCGAGTTGTCCCGCCTACCCCCAGAGGCATGATCATGCCCCCCGTGAACAAAAATCTGAGGGGGAAAACTCTGGAGGTCTGGGTGTTTGTCGATGCCACCGGGAGGGTGGTGCCTGATTCTACCCGGTTGGATCCCCCGACGTCGGACCGAGGCCTCAACCGGCAGTTGATCCGGGAGGCCGCCGAGTGGGTGTTCAATCCTGCCCAGAGGAACAACCAGCCTGTGGCCTCCTGGTATCCCTACAGAGTCAGCGGGTAGCCCCCAGCAACCCCTCGTAAGCCTCTTCCCATTCCCTCGCAACGTTCCTGAGATCGTGCTTTTCGATCTCCTTCAACGTGGCGTCCCGCATCGTATCCCTTAGTACGTCGTCTTGAAGCACTCTCCTGATAGCTTCTACGAAGCCATCCTGGTCGCCTGGCTCGGTCAGGAACCCGTTCTGGCCATCGACGATGAGGTCTTTCGTGCCCCCGGCGTTGATCCCGACCGAGACCAGACCAGCAGCTTGGGCCTCCATCAGGGCAAGCCCCTGGGTTTCGATCATGGATGTCATCACGAACACGTCGGCCGCCCGGTGGTACCCCGAGAGGATCAGGTCTTCGTGAGGGATCATGCCGAGGAGATGGACGTTCTTCAGCCCCTCTTCCTTGACATACCGTCTGACGTGAGCCTCCATGGGCCCCCCTCCGATAATCACCAGGTGGGCCTCTTCCTGTAGCTGTGGCCAAGCCTCAAGGAGGAACATGAGGTTCTTCTCCCTGGCGACTCGACCCACGGACAGGACGATTTTCCCCGGGTAGCGGTCACGGATTTCCTGGCAGTCCACTTCCGGGAATTTCTTGAGATCGATCCCGTTGCTGATTACCTGAGTCGGGTACTTCAGCCCGAGGGCCTCCACCTCATCGGCATAGGCGGAGGTCGGCACGCTCACCAGGTCACAGCGGCGATAGAATAAGTCGATATAGCTCTTCATTCCCCTGTCGAAGAGCCCATGATGCATCTTCCAGTGGGCCCGGTACTCCCTTGAATCAACCGAAGTGTGATAGGTGCCGATGAGGGGAATCTTCCGACGGCGAGCCACCGCCATGGCCAACCTGCCCAGGAACAGGGGGGTGTGGTAGTGGATCAGGTCGAAATCCTGCTCACGAGCATAGCGGTGGACCTTCTCATTAAAAGGGCTGGCGAATCGGAATCCTGGATAGACCCAACTGGCGGAGATGGAACGGACGGGAAGGAATCGGACGTTCGGATGCTCGTATCGGTACCGTCGCGGGATGGGTGCAATGACATGGATCTCATGGCCCCGGTCCGCCAGGGAGCGGGCCAGATCCCAGACCGCCACGGAGACCCCGGTGATGAAGGGGAGAAAGGTGTCGGTGAAAAATGCGACCTTCATGAGCTCCTTTCCCGTGGAGGGTCACCAAACGCCTCCTCCTCCCGCACGAACCGCCAGGGGTCCCTGACCATCCTGTCCAGGTCCTCATGCAGAAGAAGCTCCAGGTCCCCTGGGTGGATCGAGATTCGCAAAGGGCCCCTCAGGCGTTTTGCCAGCAAGACGTTCAAGCTGTTCCAGAACCGGAGGCTCAACTCCCGGAAGGTGGTGTCGGCTTCGAAGCCAGCCAAGGGCAGCCATCGGACCCGACCGGTTCGAGCTTCCACAATCCCCCTGAGGATCTCGTACCACCGGAAGGGCAACTCAGCGAGTCGACCGGTATCCAGGGACCCCAGAGCCCAGGCCGGTGGGACATAGAGCTCCGGGAAGGGGAGGTCCACCGATCCGAACCAGTCGTAACACCTTTGAATCATCTTGGCCAATTCCTCCGGCGGCCGGGAGAGATGTTCGGCCTCGTTCCGTGAAATCAGGAGGGCGTGGCCTTTATGAAATAGCGTCCGGCGGCCCGACGCGGCTTTGTGAATCCATCCGTGTCCAGCCAGGGAGTGTCCCCGTTCGGAAAGGGCCCGCAACCCATCCAGCAAGTCCGGTGTCCAGTCTTTTCCAGGTACCACCAGAAGGGTCGAAGGTGGAACGCTCGCCCCCTCCAGCGTTTCCAGGATCCTCATCACCCGTTCGAAGGTGGAGGGCATCACGTCGTGAATCGACACGATGGCCTCGGCGTTCACTGGTGCCCTCCCCCGAAACCAAACCGGGCGTTCAGGTCCGAGAAGCGAAGCGAGATCTCTTTTTCGGCGAGACCAAATTCTTCGAGGGAGTACGAGTGGCGGCTCTTGTAGTCTTTCCCCCTTTGGGAGTCTTCCTTCAACCGCTCCTGGAATCCCTCCTCGGCCTCCCAGCCGAACCTTTCGTAGACGCCCAGGACGAACTTCTCCACGTCTTTCCGCATCTCGTTCAGAGGCACGAATGCGTGTTCGTCCTCCGGGACCTCGGCCAGGATGGACAAGGCGTGTTTGGAGAAGAACTCGAGCATCCCTACGAAACGGTCTCTGATTCGGGGTTCCGCCACATCGTATCCGAAGAGCTCGGCACCCTCTCGAACGGAGGAGAGGAGGGAAGGAACGACCTCCGCGGGCTCCCTCACGCAGCAGAGGATCTTTCCGTCCGGGAAGGTGGTCCGGAGCGATCGGATGAACGGTGTGAAGGAAGGGTTCTTGGACAGAAGCTGGCGTCCGGGGCCCGCCACGAAGAGGTGGCGCTGTAGGGCCGACTTGTAGAAGGCCAAAATGGGTCCACGCTCCCTTTCCGGGAGCAGATCGAAGCGGGAGAGCCGCCAGACCGCTTCGTGGTACGGAAACGGGACGACCAGGAGAAAGCAGGCAAAAACGGGGAGCAAGAGGAAATAGTCTTCCTCGGGATCGTCCAGGGATACCTCGTGAATGACGTCGAGCCACCCCAGTCCCGCCTTTTCGCCCCATCGTCCCAGTCGGGTAAACGGCTTCCCCAACGCCCGATTCAAACCCCCTATTCCCAACCACAACTTCCGCTCGGTCACGGAGGGCGCAAAGAGAAGCTCCCAAAGGCGGGTTGTCGTGAACCGATCCGTGTCCTTGGAAAAGACCCGATGGAGAAAGGTTGTTCCACTTCTTGGTAAGCCGACGATAAAGAGGGGCTCCCGAACCTCCACCTGTTTGTACGCCCGGAAAAGAACCTCGTCCAGGAGGAACCCGATCCAATGAAATGCCTGTAGGAGGAGGAACAGGGGGACCAAGAGGAGCAGGAGGCCAAACCGCTTTGCCGTCCGGGGCCCGGTGGGCCAGGGTGGCAGGAGTGTCAGCCGCAGGAGTCTGAAGAACAGCTTGACGCTAAGGAACATTCACCTACCTGAAGGACCCGGTTCCGGAGATTCCCTCTTCCACCACGTTACGGATGGCCTCCTGTTGATCGATGAGGTTTTGAAAATTCCCGACGGTGGCTTGCCAGCACAAGAAGGAGCCGGCGAGGATCAGGGTGGCTCCCACGAACTTCAGGCTTCGCCGCTGCCAATCGGAGTTGAGGAGCTTTCGGCTGTGAGAGGCGAGCCAAGCCAGGAAGCTGGCCGTGGAGATATTGGTGAGGAAGATCAGGCCGGCGAAAAGGACACCTTCGCCAGGGCTCCGATTCCACGCCCGAAGCAGAAGGGGAGATGCGATGATCAGCCAGAAGAGCCACGGCGCCGGGTTCAGGAGTGTGCTGGCGATGACATGGCCAGCCAGGGCGCTTTGCCTCCGCTTTCCCACCGGCTCCCGTTCTGCGGCTTCCGGGCTTCCCGGCTCTGGGCTTGGGCCCTCCTTGGGCAGTAGGGGTGGACCCCTTCTGGAGTGCTCCCTCATGAACCGAATGCCCACCACGATGACGATGGCGCCCCCTGTGATCCCCAACATCGTGAGGGCCAGTTCACCCAATCGGTCCAGCAAAAGGGCGGAGAAGAGCATGGGGACCATGTCGGTGACCAAGGGGGTCAACGCGAGGAGGAATCCAGCCTTGAAACCCTTCTCCAGTGCCGTTCCGGCCACCATGGTGGTGTACGGCCCCGGGGCCAGTCCGGCAAAGGTCCCCAGGACCAAGGCGGTGATGATGGTGGTGGTCAAAAGTGCCCCACTCGCTGGATTCTCGGGCTGGATTGCTTAGGCATGGTAGCTGGTGGGAGGGAATCACGGGAGATGCCACCGGGAATCGACGGCCCGACTGGCCGTGTGGCATCAATGAACGGGCAGCTTTAGCTTCAACGTCATGACCCGAAGAGCTAAGCGAATCCTGTGGGTGGACGATGAGATCGATCTCCTCCGACCTCATCTTCTCTTCCTCCAACAGCGAGGGTACCACGTCGATGCCATCACCAACGGCGATGATGGCTTGGCACTCCTCCGAGAAGACCCCTACGACCTGATCCTCCTGGACGAGCAGATGCCGGGTACGTCCGGTCTGGAGGTTCTGGAAGTGCTGCGGAGGGAGGACCCTCACGCTCGTGTGGTCATGATATCGAAGTCCGAGGAGGACAGGACCCTGACCGAGGCCATCGGCCGGAGGGTGGACGCCTACCTGGTCAAGCCAACGAGTCCCCGGCAGGTCCTCTCTGTAGTGACCCGGATCCTCGAAGGCTCCGCTATTCGCCAACAGCAAGCCGCCCAGGACTTCGCGGCCAGATTCCCCAAGCTGGTCATGCTTCGGCAGGAGGCTCGAACCGATGGAGAGTTCGCGTCTCTCTACGAAGAGTTGGTCGACTGGCATGTTCGTCTCGACGCAGCCGGGGAAGCCGGGCTCCTGGACACGGTCGACTCACTCGTAGTGGAGCTGCGCCGGGACTTCGGAAGTCTGATAAGGCAGCACTACCCTCGCTGGGTTCGGGGGAAGGAAGACGGCCCACTACTTTCGGTCGATGTGGTGAGGAATCTCCTGGTGCCCCTGCTGGGCCCCAACCCGGTCTTCTTCGTGGTTCTCGACTGCATGCGCTTGGATCAGTGGCGGGTCATCTCCCCTCTACTGACTCCACATTTTGAGATCGAGGAACACCTCCACTACTCGATTCTCCCCACTGCCACGCCGTACGCCCGGAATGCTCTGTTCAGCGGTAAGTTCCCTCACCAGATCGCTCGGGAGCGGCCCGGCTGGTGGAACCACTCCGACGACGAGGGTAGCCTCAACACCTTCGAGGATCAGCTGTTGACTGCCCAGCTCAAGTACCTGACGGGCCGGGAAGTACCGGTGCACTACGAGAAGATCTTCTCGGACCGGGAGGAGGAGCAGGTCAGGACGCGGATCCGATCGGCCCTCAAGACAAAGGGCACCGTGGTGGCTCTCGTGTTCAACTTCGTGGACCTCATGACTCATGGCCGAAGTGAATCCCCCATCCTCATGGAGGTGGCCAAGGACGAACTCGCCCTCCGGGATCTGACCCGATCCTGGTTCGAACGCTCCACCCTCTTTTCGGTCCTCAAGGAAGCCGCGGCCCAGGGACACCATGTGCTGTTCACGACCGACCATGGGTCCATTCTCTGTCAGCGGCCGACCACCGTCTTCGCCCGCAAGGATGCCACCGCAAACCTTCGCTACAAGTTTGGCGGAGATTTGAGGGCCGAGGATCCTTCAGCTGCATTCGCCACCAACGACCAGAAGGACCTGGGATTCCCGCCGGGTAAGCTAGGGACGGCCTATCTGTTGGCGTTGGAGGATTTCTTCTTCGTCTATCCGACGAAGCTCAGGGAGTACCAGGCCCGCTACAGAAACTCCTTTCTCCACGGAGGGATCTCGCCGGAGGAGATGATCGTTCCGGTAGCGCACCTGAGGCCGCGCCCGAGATGAAGGTGTACCTTCGCATCCTCGGCTACCTGAAAGCCCACGGATGGGTGTTCGGTGCGGCCGTTTTCGCCACTTTCATCTTCGCCTTCCTGGATGCCTTCTCGTTCCTCCTGGTGATCCCTTTCCTCAGGGTTCTCTTCACCGACCGGGATGGACCGGCTCCGGAGAGCGTGAGCGTCGGAGACGACACGCTTGATCGGATCCTGAACGGGACCGTCGGCCGGATGGTGGATCTTGATGCGCCTCCCCAGCAGGCCATCTATGGGATCATCTTCTTCATTCTGGGCGTCTTCGCCCTGAAGAACGTCTTCGACTTCCTGAAGGTCTACCTGATGGCCCGGGTCCAGCAGGGGGTCACCCGAGACCTTCGGGACAGGGTTTACGACCACCTCGTGGACCTGGACATGGCCTTCTTCGGAAGGACGAAGATGGGCCAGATCCTGTCTCGTCTGACCTATGACGTCGAGCAGCTTCGGGTCCTTGTGGCCAAAGAGCTCGGAAGGGTCGTTTCGTCGGTTTTTGAGTTTGCGGCGACGGTGGTCGCGGCGGTGGTGATCTCCTGGCAATTGACCCTGGCGGCCTTTGTCGTGGTTCCCTTCACCATGGGCATATGGGGGCCGTTGATTCGGAAGCTGAAGCGGAACGACCGGAAGGTCCTGAGCTCCGCGGCCGATGTGAACGCACACATTCAGGAGACCCTCTCCGGCATCCGCCTGGTCAAGTCATCGTCCACCGAGGACTACGAGCGGGAGCGTTTCCACAACCTCACCCTTCGCTACTACACTCGGTTCCTCCGCTCCGAAAAACTCCGGGCCCTGGCTTCCCCCATCACCGAGATGCTCTCGGCGATCGGGACGGTGATTCTCCTTTGGTTCGGTGCCCGGTTGGTTCTGGTCTCCGGATCGCTGACCGGGGAAGAGTTCATCGGGTTCCTCGCTCTTTCCATGAAGCTTTATTCCCCGGTGAAATACCTCGCAAAGTTCCCGGCCCTGATCCAGCCTGGGCTGGTGGGCGCCGAGAGGATCTTCGAGTTTTTGGACGCTCCGATCGAGGTGGAGGAGGCGGATGACTCGCGCCCCTTCCCGGGCCTCCATGAGGAGGTTTCCTTTAACGGCGTGGGGTTCGAGTACCGTTCCGGGGAGCCCGTCCTTCAGGGTGTCTCTTTCACGGTGCCCCGAGGCTCCGTGGTGGCGCTGGTCGGCCCCTCCGGGGCTGGAAAGACGACGATTCTGGATCTGCTTTCCCGGTTCTATGACGTCACCGAGGGGAGTATTTCGGTCGACGGGATCGACATCCGAGATTTCACGGTTCGGGGCCTCCGCAGCTCTCTCGGGATCGTCTCCCAGGAGACCATTCTGTTTCACGATACGGTCAGGGCCAACATCGCCTATGGGAGTTCCGACTCTACCCAGGAGGAGGTGGAGCGGGCTGCCGAAGCCGCCCATGCCCACGGCTTCATCAGTGACTTGCCCAAGGGCTACGAGACGGTGGTGGGAGAGCGAGGGACGGAACTGTCCGGTGGTCAACGGCAAAGGCTGGCCATTGCTCGGGCGATCCTCCGCAATCCCCCGATCCTCGTCTTCGATGAAGCCACCAGCTCCCTCGATACGGAAGCCGAGCGCCTGGTGCAACAGGCTATCGAACGGCTTCTGGAGGGAAGGACGGTCTTTGTCATAGCCCACCGCCTTTCCACGGTGCAGAGGGCCGACCAGATCCTGGTGTTGGACAAGGGAAGGATCGTGGAGAGGGGCACGCACCAGGAGCTGGTCTCAGCGGACGGCCTGTACAGGCGCCTTTACGAACTCCAGTTCTCCGACGAAGCCATGGACTTCGAGGAGCACGCTGCCGGCCGCGAAGAGGACCTCGCTCAGGACCTCTCAGCCGGCCCCTGACCTTGGAAAACGCGCCGACCTCGGCCCGCGTGCCAAGGAAACCCCAGCTCCGCCATTGGCTGGAATTCGCCGGCTATCGACTGGTGGTAGCCGCCTTGAGGCTCTTTCCCGAGAGGATCGCCCTTTTGTTGGGTGAGGGACTGGGATGGGTGGCGGGGGTCCTGTTCCGTGTTCGCTGGCGAACGGTGATGCTTCATCTCGACCAAGCCTTCCCTGAGAGGGACCGGACGTGGCGTCGGTCCGTGGCCAGGGCGTCCTTTCGTCATGTAGGACGCCAAGCAGTGGCCACGTTTCTCCTTGGGCGCATGGGTATCGAGGAGGTCCGAGAGCGGACCGATGTCATCGGGTACGAGGTCATGAGGGAGGCTTGGTCTGCCGGAAGGGGAGTGATCGTCCTGACAGGCCACTTCGGCAACTGGGAGATGGGCGGCGCCTCGATCGCAGCCCACGGGACCCCCTGTGACGTGGTGGCCCAGCGGCAGCGCAACCCGCTCTTCGATGACGACCTGGTCGAAAACCGAACTCGCCTGGGACTGCATGTCATCGAACGGAAGGATGCTCCGAAAGAGGTCCTGCGGTCCCTCCGAAGGGGAAGGGTCGTCGGCATCGTGGGCGATCAGAATGTTCGGCGGGCCGGGGTCTTTGTGGACTTCTTCGGTAAGCCTGCGGCCACGGCCAGGGGAACGGCCCTTTTCTCTCTTCGGACCGGGGCACCGATCTTTCTCGGCATGGCCAGAGGCCTGCCGGGCTCACCCCAGCGCTATCGGGTTACCTTCGAACGGGTGGAGTTCGAGCCGACCGGAGATATGGAGGCGGACCTCCTCGGGCTGACTCGGGCCCACACCGAGCTCCTCGAGAAGCGGATCCGAGAGGCGCCGGAACAGTATTTCTGGCAACACCGGAGATGGAAAACGCTCCCGCCGGACGGAGATTGACCCCCTGGACACATTGAGAAAAGTCGTGGATTTGGAGAAAATCCTTTGTTCTTGGTGTAGGAAGAGGTGTGTATGGGTGGTGGGGCAACCAAAAAGGAAGCGATCGACGTGATCTATATAACCATTCCGGTCCATAACGAGGAGCACACGATAGGCGTCCTCCTCTGGAAGATCCGGAACGTCATGGGGGAGTTCGGACGGGACTATGAGATCCTGGTCCTGGACGATGCCTCGTCGGATGGAACCAGGGAGGTCCTCAAGAGGTATCGACGGAGCCTTCCATTGCGGGTTTTCTCGTCGGAGGAACGCCTGGGGTACGCAAAAGCTCTGGAGCGTCTCATCAGAGAGGCAGTGGAGCGGGCTCCTTATCCCAAGCGGGACGCCATCGTGACCCTCCAGGGCGACTTTACCGAACATCCCGAAAATCTCGTACCGCTGGTCAAAACGCTCGAGGGCGGGGCCGATGTCGTGGCCGGGAGTTTGACGGATGTCGAAGGCGGCGCGCCCCTACCCGTGCGATTCGCCAGGTGGGCGGCTCCCCGACTGTTGGGAAGTTCCCTGAGATCCTGCCCTGTATCGGACCCCTTCAGCAGCTTCCGCATCTATCGCGTCATCGTCCTGAAAAAGGCCCTCCGGGCTCTCGGGGATGCCCCTTTGCTCCAAATGGGTGGGTGGGCGGGAAACGTCGAGCTCCTGGATCTCGCTGTCCACCACGCTCGCAGGGTAGAAGAGGTGGACCTCGGTCTCCGATATGATATTCGGACGAGGAAGTCCAGGTTCAGGTCGATACCTACTCTCAGAGAGTTGAACCGCATCAGGGGGAAGGTAAGCTGGACCCCCGAAAAGGACGTGGCATGAAGGGCCGGCTGCCGATCCTGGCGGCCCTCCTGACCGGTCTCTTGGGATTCGGTAGGGAGGCGGTTCTAGCTCAGATCCCTCCGCTCATGGATTCCGTGTCGACAAAGATCGATCCTCCGATGGCAGTACCCTTCGGACCCGGAGAGCTTCTGGAGTACGATGTGAAGCTCGGGTTTCTGGGGAAGCGGGGCGAGGGGTTTATGACCGTGGGCGACCTCGAGACCGTTCGAGGAAGAACGTCCTACCGCGTCACCATGGCGTATGCCGGAGGTCTTTGGCCTGCCAAGGTGAGAGATCGCTTCGATAGCTGGATCGACGTGGCGAACCTCGTGACACTCCGATCCGTCGAGGACACCAAACAGCTCAATCGGGAGCGGTTCAAACATTTCGAATTCTTCCCCGATACCCGAACCTGGGAGAGGCAGGACAACGGGAATTCGGGGGAGATGCCGACGTCGGAGCCTCTGGACCAGATCTCCTTCTTCTATTTCATCAGGACTCTGCGGCTGGAGGTGGGGGAAGAATACTCCTTCGATCGGTACTATAAGGAGAGTGGGAACCCGGTGGTCCTCAGGGTCCTCCGCAGGGACACAGTGGAGGTCCCGGCGGGCACCTTCCCGACCATCGTGGTCCAGCCAATCATTCGGTCCAGCGGGTTGTTCGGTGAAGGGGGCAAAGCCGAGCTCTATTTCTCCGACGACCCACGTCGACTATTGGTTCTCATGGAATCGGACATTCCCCTGGTCGGACGCCTCTCCCTCCACCTTCGAACGATCACCGAGGGAAACCCCCTCGCCACGGTCGAGCGGCCTCCGGTGGAGGGGCGCTCCAACCCTGACGGCTGAGGCCATGGCTCCCGACCCGGACGCAAAAGCCGGCTCTCGACGACATCCCGAGTTGGATCCCTCCAAGATTCGGACCGTACCGGTGGAGGCTCGGCCGAACAAGGTTTCCTCCGAGCTTTTCGCTGGGATTTCGAGCTCCGGATCCTCTTTTGGGGAGTTTCTGGACTCCCTCCCACGGGTGTTGGAAGCGGACTCCTTCAGGGCCGTGGCCCAGGGTGTCGCCTCGGCGGCGCAATCGGGCAAAGGGGTCCTCTGGATGTTGGGAGGCCACACCGTCAAGACAGGCCTGGCGCCCCTACTGATTCGGATGATGGAAAGGGGTGCCGCGACCTTCATCGGAGGAAACGGGTCGGTAGCTATCCATGATTACGAAGTGGCCCGATGGGGAGGCACCTCCGAGGACGTGGAGTCGGGCTTGGACGACGGCTCCTTTGGTATGGCGGAAGAGACCGGACGGGAGATGAACGATGCCCTGAGGAGGGGCTCCGAGATGGGCATGGGCTTTGGTGAGGCGCTGGGGTGGGCCCTCTCAGAGAGGGATGACCTGGTCGCGCCGGACCACTCCCTCCTCCTCCAGGCTTACCATCGGGGAATCACGGTCAGCATCCATGCCGCCATCGGCTGCGAGATCATCCATCAGCATCCCTCGGCCGACGGAGCGGCCATTGGCGACTGCTCCATGCGAGACTTCCGGCGGTTGGCTCAGTGGCTCCCCACGATCCATGAGGGCGGGGCCGTCCTCAACCTGGGGTCGGCCGTCGTTATGCCGGAGGTCTTTTTGAAGGCCCTGACAATGGCCCGGAACGTCCATGAGGGCCGGCCTCGAGGCTTCCTCGCGGCCGACTTCGACATGATCCGCCACTACCGCCCGTGGACCAACGTGGTCCAGCGTCCCACCCGGACTGGCGGTGGGGACGGGTTCAGACTCACAGGGCATCACGAGATCATGATTCCCCTGCTGGCCTGGGCAGTAGAGGAGTTCCTGGACGTCCCGTCGGCGAATGATCCCAAGGGGTGATGACCCAGGGGATCCGACCTTCCGGGCTCAGCGTTTGAGGCTGGTCTGGCTCCTGGCCATCCCATTCCTACTCCTCTCCGAACCGTCCCCGCCCCGATTGATCGTGGGCTTCTTGATCTCTGTCCCGGGCCTTTTCCTTCGGGCCTACGCTGCTGGGTCAATCCATAAGGAAAAGGAGCTGGCGAGAGGGGGGCCCTACCGGCACCTCCGGCATCCCCTCTATCTGGGGAGTTTCTTTTTGGGGTTGGGATTCTCCATTGCCGGGGGGCGGTGGTGGTTTCCCTTTCTGTATGCGGGTCTTTTCTTTTGGCTTTACGGGCGAACCATCAGAGCGGAAGAGAGGAGGTTGTACGCTCTCTACGGGGTGGAGTTCGGAAGCTATCGTGATTCTGTCCCGGCGTTCTTTCCCCGACGAAAGTCCGCCCCTCCGGTTCCTGAAACGGAGGGCTTCCGTTTCCGGCTCTTTCGGCGGAACCGGGAATGGCAGGCCGGCGTTGGGGCCTTGGTCGGGTTCGGACTGCTTTTTCTGAGGATGTACCTGATGGGCTGAGGACCCCATGTGGGGCGGGGTTCGACGGCATTGCGGCAACCCGGGTTCCTCGGGATTTTGGGAGAAACCCACAGTAAAGTGAAAGGAAGAAGACCATGCGGAACGGTTTGACAACCGTCAACCCGATGGGCGCATTGGCCCTGACGGGCTCCTTGGCCCTGATAGGCGCTCTGGCCTCTGGATGTGGGCCTGCCCAGGAGGATGAGATGAGGGGAGGAGAGGTCGCTGCGGAAGGTCGGCAGCTGTTGGCCCAGTACGATTCGGTCCAACTTACGGCCGACCTGAGCCGGCTTTCCGACGCCGAGCGGGATATGATCCCCCTCTTGGTGGA